>JARVKD010000019.1:26094-26481 GCA_029775875.1 Nitrososphaeria archaeon | reverse complement strand
TTGGTAATTGATCCAAAGTTGAATAGCTTATCGCCCTCAGGTCCTATTTTCTTGTTAGAGTTTCCATCGTCCCATCTTTAAATCCAGGGGCAGCAACGCATTCAACAAAAGTTTTCGTTATTTCCTCAGCGGTTGGAACATCTAAAGGTCTATTTAGAACAACAACAGATCCAAAGGCACTTCTTGCGTCAGAGTCTCTTGCTAGTCTATAGATTTCACTTAAACTGTTTCCTTCAAACTGTGTTGCAAACCCAGAAGGTATATTGTGCTTCATTACAGCGACAGAAGGTGCATCAAAAAATTTCAGTATATCCAAAGCTCTTGCAATATCCATAAGATTTGTGGCGGATAGTCCTTCCTTTCCCTCCTTTATTACATGTATATTTG
>JARVKD010000019.1:0-26084 GCA_029775875.1 Nitrososphaeria archaeon | reverse complement strand
AACTGAACCAGGCTGGTTTGGATTTTCACCATATCTCAAATCTGATTCCTTTTCTAACTTTATAGTAAGCTCATCAGGAAACTCTCCTGTTACTCGAGTTCTATAAGTCCTTGTTATGTTAGTAACATCTGTTCCTTTGGGCATTTTTATTCGCCCCTATCACTTCTATTGATTATCTTCGTTTCAAAATTTCCTTTATCCATCATCATAACTGCAACTGCCACTCTGTAATTGTACTCTAAATTTGGACCCCTGATGGTAGCGTATAGACTTTCTGCAATTTCTTCTACTCTTTCAGATGAAATTTTAACATCTAAAGGCTTACCAGAGAAAGGTTTTAAAGGTCTCTCATTGCCTCCTGAATAAGTTGTTATCATTTTACCAAGTCTAGGTTTTAGATTAAATCTATGGCTTTCTTGCTCTTTTTCTCCCTTTTTATTACATCTTACAATATGCATTGCTCCATGGGATTCAAAAACACAGGCACTTATCCTTGGAGTATTGTTTGGAGGGTCTGGCTCATATGTTGTCAAATCTATCCATCTGTCTTCTTTCTCATCGTATTCAAAAAAAGGTTCTCTAAAAGCAGTTTCTAATATACATATTGGATCGATGTGACTTGAATTTTTTAAACTGTTGACAAGAGTTGAATATATCAATTTTGTATGCGCCCCATTACCCGCAATCATTGTTTCTTTAAAAGGAATAATGGCAGGATAGAGTAGCAATGAAGGACTACCTTCTTCTAACTTTTTTCGATTCGTTACTTCAGTTCTTATTATCTTTGTCCTTTCTTCTTGTATTAGCATCCTTGCTTGACTGGATGGGCTTCTTCCTGTTAAAGAGTAACCTATGAAAGTTTTTCCTGAAGGAGTCATGCCTATGACAATTCCTCTGCCACTATAAGTCATCTTTTCTAAAGCACTAAAATCATCCTTCATTCTGATTACGCCCATGATAGATTCATAAGCATTAAAAACTTTTAATCTGATTGAACTAAATCGCGGACTTATCGTTTGGATAAAGTTATATTTTTGAATTTACCCATTATCATAAAATGAGTGTTGAAAGGAAGTTCTTTGGGACGAATGGAATAAGGGGTATACCAGGAAAGGATTTGACCCTTGAATTCGTAGTGGAGATGTCACAATCTATAGGGACTTACTTTGGTCAAGGTCCAATTCTTATAGGGTATGATGGTAGATTCTCAAGCCCATTGATATCAAAGGCTGTATCTGCTGGAATCATGGCTTCAGGATTGGATGTTATGGATGCTAATCTTACACCAACACCTGGTTTGCAATACTCTGTAAAGAAACTGGGCTACAAAGGCGGAGTTATGATAACAGCATCTCATAATCCTCCTCAGTATAATGGAATAAAGGTCGTAGGGATGGATGGTGTAGAAATATCTCGCGAAGATGAGGCTGAGATCGAAAGGATATACTTTGAAAAAGCATACAGAAAAGCAGATTGGAAAGAGATTGGTATTTACGAAAAAGAGGACTCGGTGATTCGAACCTATATAAAAGGTGTCTTAAGACAAGTTGATAACGATATAATAAGGAAAAGGGCTTTGAGAGTGGTATTAGACCCTGGCAACGGAGCTGCAGCAATATCTGCTCCCTACGCTCTTTCAAACCTTGGCTGTAAAGTCTTGACAATAAATGGGCATGTAGATGGAGATTTTCCAGGAAGAGGTCCTGAACCTACACCAGCAACATTATCTGGGCTATCAAATGCTGTTAAATTCTATAATGCTGATGTCGGTATTGCTTATGATGGTGACGGTGATAGAGCAGTATTTTGTGATGAAAAGGGAGTTGTTCATTGGGGGGATAGGACTGGGGCTTTGTTGGTGGATTATCTTTTAGTCAAAAATCCAGGAGCTCTTGTGGTTACCACTGTTAGCACATCCCAGATAGTAGATTTTGTTGCTGAAAGAAATCGTTCCAAGGTTCTGAGGACTAGAGTAGGTAGCGTTGATGTATCAAGGGCTATGATAGATCATAACGCTTTATTAGGCTTAGAGGAGAACGGCGGTTTCTTTTACACTCCTCACATGCCAACGAGGGATGGTTTGATGACTTCAGCCTTGCTATTAGAAGCTTTATCATATGCAAACAAGCCCCTCTCTGAGCTTCTAGAAGCTCTCCCTAAGTATCACCAAAGGAAGGCTAAATTTGAGTGCCCTAATGAAATAAAGAAAAAGGTCATGGAAGAGATAGAGAAGAAGTCCGCTGGAAAAGTTGAGAGGATAGATGGTGTAAAGATATGGGCTGACGAAAACACTTGGATATTGCTAAGACCTAGCGGTACAGAGCCTTTGATAAGGGTCTTTGGAGAATCAAAACATGTTGAAAAATTGGATGAATTGATTGAAAGATATTCATCAATAACAAAAGAGAGTATAGAAAAAATAAGGAGAGGGGGCTAAGTTAGCCCTAAATCTGGGAACTTCGCCTTAGTTACTCCGAGCTCTTCTTGAAGAGTGCGAATCCTTTGAGCGTACTCCTTCATCTTAGCCTTGTCGCCTTGCACTTTGGCAATCTTGTAAGCCTTCCAAGCCTTCTTTAATGCTCCCCATGTCTGGCCCTTCGTATACTTAGACATAATCCATAACCTCATCATATCTCATATCTCATATGAGATATAAACTTTTCACTTGAGATGTATCCATCCTTTTCTCTCTATCTCAATCTCTCTTTCATCGAGAAGTAAACGAACTTTGGGAAAATCATCTGTAACTTTCCCTATCGCTATTATTCTTTCTCCCATTCTTTTCGCCAATCTTTGAGCTTTACCTAGTTTATCTTTTGGTATGGTAGCAACTATTTCGTATTCCTCGCCGCCATAGAGGACTAGATCGTTCAAGCTTAGATAATTCATCTCAGCAAAGTTCTTGACATCATCTGTAGTAGGCAGATCGCTTATCTCTATCCCGACCTTGCTATTCATCGCTATCTCATGAAGAGAGAGAGCCAAACCATCGCTGGAGTCTATGGATGATGACATGAGATTATGCTTTGCTAAAGCTATCCCTAATCTTAGCTTTGGATTCGGCATCACAACAGATGAAATAGCGCTCTCTCTAAATTCAGGATTAGCCTTTAGATCGTTGAGTATTATTTTCAACCCAGAAGAGGAGTAGCCGAAGAAACCAGATGTTATAACTAGGTCTCCAGGCTTTGCCCCTTTTCTTTCCACGATTTTATCTGCAAATCCTATCATGCAACAGTCTATTATAATGTAATCTGCCTCATTCGTATCCCCTCCCAAAATTTCTATGTCAAATTCTTCTTTTGCTATCTTGAATCCTTTTGCAAGCTCCCTAATTTCTGATTCTTTCATTCTTCTTGGAATGCCTAATGAGATCAGTGCAGCAGAAGGCACTACCCCTTTAGCAGAAAAATCGCTCACACACATAACTATACTTTTTCTTGAAACTTGCCATAGATCCATGCCCCTTGGAACATCTGTCTTTTCAACTAGCATGTCACTCTTTATCACAACTTTTCCTCTTTTTTTAGGAAGATATGCTACATCGTCTCCTATCCTAGAGAATCTTGGCTTTGGTTGCCCTATTGTATCGATGAATATTCTAATTATTTCAAATTCATCAAGGGCTTTTCCCAAGATTATCCCCTCATTATCGACTTTATTCTTTTTAGATAATTGTTCATGATTTGTTCAGCCTTATCCTTTGATTTAGCCTCAACAGATATCCTTAATACTTCTTCAGTTCTTGATGGTCTTATAAGAACCCAAGAGTCTTTTTGCTTGAATTTTATGCCATCTGTAGTATCAACATTAGGAAGTTCTTGAATCAGTGTAGATAGTATTCTCTCAGCATCATCTTTGCTACAAGGAATCTTCTTTCTTATCTGATGATAATAAGGTAAATCTTTTGTCAAATCACTCAATGCCCCCTCTTGCTTTATCATTTTTGATATCAATGCTGAGGCTAAAGCTCCATCCCTGCACAAGACGAAGTCTGATAATATCAAGCCACCACTACTTCCCTCTCCTCCTAATTTGCATCCTCTCCTCATCATCTCCATGACTACATTAGCTTCTCCTACCTTTGAATAGTAAACCTTGCCACCTAGATCGTTGACCATTTTCTCTAATCCCATAGATGTGTCTACGCTTACCACAGCTTCTCTTAATCTCATCTTTCTCATCAAATATTTCAGGCATAGCATTAGAGTGAAGTCTGCTGGTAGTTTCCTTCCTTTTTCATCTACTATGGCAACTCTATCTGCATCACAGTCATAGGCAAATCCTACATCAAAACCATTTGCTACTACACTCTCTGAAAGATTTTTGAGTTCATCTTCGATGGGGTCTATTGTTCTTGAGAATATCCCAATAGAATCATTAAGAGTCAAAACTTTACAGCCTATCCCTTTGAATAATTTTGGAATGAATAGACTACCCGCTCCTCCTCCAAGGTCTAATGATGCCTTTAGCCCTGAGCAAGAATCTTTACCAATATAAGAAAACAATTCTTCAGGATAGATTGAAGAAGTCTCTGAATAAACACCAGTTTTCGAACTTAATTGAGTTGAATTTGAACTAAAAAGAGTATTCAACTCTTCCTCAAAGATTCCCCTTCCTCCTTTGACTATGAACTTTACACCATTCCATTCAGGGGGGTTATGTGATGCTGTTATCATTAGACCTCCATCTAACTTCCTTCGAGCAACTTCTCTGAATAAAGCCGGAGTTGATACTATGCCGAAATCAAGAACTTCACAATCTGCTTCTAAAAGCCCAGACGTTACTGCATGTAAAACCATAATGCCTGAATTTCTTGTATCTCTACCAATTGCGCATAAACCATTTTTGATGAAATTTCCAAACAATCTGCCAATATTCACTAATTGTACAGGATTCAGATCATAGTTTACTATCCCTCTAAAGCCAGATACTGATAAAATTGCCAAATTTACTCTCATAAAGTTTAGTTGATAAACAATATAAACTATATTACGATGAATAATTGTAGCCCCGATAGCATAGTCGGTCTAATGCATCCGCCTCGTATATGTCAAGAAAGCGGAAGATCGGGGGTTCAAATCCCCCTCGGGGCTTTAAAGATATCCATAACTTATATATATGTGACTTATAATGGATAATTGATGGCTAAAAAATTTGTCTCTATAAGCCTCCCAAAAGACCTTGTTGATAAAGTAGACTTGATCATTAAGGCTGGCACGCTCGGTTACGATAGTAGGCCAGAATTCATCAAAGAGTCCATAAGGAAAAGATTATCAGAATTAGGATATGAGACTGGTCAACCAACTCATCCATTTAGAGTCTGGAATATAGCCACAGATCGTGTAACTATATATGATGAAGCTCTAAGTAGATGGGTGAACATACATATTAAAGAAGGCATTTTAATGTGTGAATTAGACAGATCTGAAGATTGTATCCATGTGAAATTCGTCGCTGAAATTCCTCAAGTTGTAGACATGTTCAAAAGGATGGGTTGGAAGCTTCACAGAAGTTGATAATTCAACTAATTTTTTCTATTGAACTTTTAAGCTTAAAAACTAGCTGAGTTTTATTAAAAATGGGCGGGGGTTGCCAAGTTAGGTCAAAGGCGCAGGCCTGTAATATAATTTGGCTAAAGGCGCCTGTCCCGAAGATGAGTATCGGAAGGGTTCGTGGGTTCGAATCCCACCCCCCGCATTGATAGGGTTGAGGGTTCCATAAGAAGAGAAGAAGGTAGCATATAAGATGCCGATATGCATCTTCTATACATCAGTCAAATATTTCTCATAATCATCAACAACGAATTTTCTTCCTTTTTGAATAATCTTGAAACCTTCTTTTTCTAATAGTTTTTTGTGGGCCTCTGCACCACCAGGATATTTCTCATTCAAGAATCCATATGCTTTCAGCGTACGCCAGTAAGGAATGTTTAGATTTTTGCCTTCTTTTGCAGCTTCTTCGGTTGCATTAGCCGCTGTCATTATAAAAATCCCTGTTGTGAGGGAACAACAAGCTTTAACCCTGTGTTTTTTAGCTATTTTCATGCATATCTCAAGAATTGTGATTAATTTTCCCTTTGGAACTTTCTTCATTACTTCAACAATCTCGCTGGGATTGACGAGCACTATCTCATCGCCAACTTCAGCGCCCATCTTATGCACGGCATTATAGCAGGGAAACTTCTCTTCTAACTTCAATATTTTCGGCAGACCCTTTTTGTCTGCCAGTTTCTCCTGCCATGATTTCCTTTTGTAACTCATTTTATCTTCGCTTCTTGTTTTCCCGCATTAATTTAAATCTAATCTCTGCATTTGTAAAACAACACATACGTGTGAGAGCTTATTTCGCTTTAGTTTTAAGCGCAATAGCATGACTATGATTCTCCTTAATATGATGGAAAACTGTAAAAGCTTGTCAGTATTACATAAGAGTTAAATATGATACTTTTTATTTATAAGTATGGTGAAAAGAGTTTGGGTTATACGATCACGGAGAAAGGTACGGTGACGATCCCTGTTGAGATTAGAAAAAAGTATAACTTAGGAAAAGGCTCTCGAGTCGAGTTCGTCGAAACTGATGAAGGAATTTTACTTGTCCCCACTGTCCCCTTGGAGAACCTCTCCGGTGTAGATAAAGCCATAAAGGAGACAGTATATGGGATGATAAAGGAATTGCAGGAAGAAAGGAGGAAAGAAGCATCTGAAGAAGGATAGGCTCGTCTTCGACACAGGTCCGCTCTTTCTCTACTTTGCCGAGGATGATCAGGTCAAAGAAATGTTTAACGAAGTCTTGTCCGGAAGGGTAGAGGGGTACACTTGTGAGACTAACATGGCAGAGTTTTACTATAAAACCTGTGAAAAACTTGGTCGAGAAGTTGCGGAAGTGAGACATACGTCTATAAGACACTCTAAGATGTCGATATTAGCTACAGATGAGCGACTTACACGCATTGCAGGAGGCTTAAAGTGTATTCACAGAGGTAAACTCTCTCTAGTAGATGCTTATATCGTGGCAGCCGCAAAAATGCTAGGAGGAACTTTAGTTACAACAGATCCTCGGCTTTTAGAGATCAAATTGGTGCAAACTAGATTACTTAAGATTCCTTGATATTATGTTTGACATTTTATCAAGTAGATAAGAGGTATTACTAAAGCTATTATCCAATTCCAAATATAAGTGACTTACAAGTATTTTCTACCAGTAAATTAAGGACGAAATCCCACCCCGCATCGATTTAAGAGAAAATAAATTTTAATTCTAAAAGTCGAAATAGAAATATCGATTACATTTTTAATGATAAAAGGTATTAAGGCTCATTTCTTAATGTTTTATGATTGAAGATGCGTTTAGTCCAAATTTCTGATATACATTGTGGTCCACAGTTTCAGAAAACTAAATTCGACAAAGCTGTTGAAGAGATAAACAGCATAAAGCCAGATGCTTTAATTGTAACAGGAGACCTTACAGAGAACGGAATTATTTCAGAATATGAAGATGCAAGAAGAAACCTTGACAGATTTGATTGTGAGATTAAGGTCTACTGTAGCGGGAATCATGACTATAAATCAACAGGCTACCTTCTTTTCAAAAGATTTTTTGAGCCTAAAAGAATCATAGAATTTGATGATCTAGTTATAGTAACGGTAAGCACTGCACGCCCTGATCGTGATGAAGGTGAGATAGGTCATAGGCAACTCGTTTGGCTTCAAAGAACTCTTTCAAAGTATAAGAGTAAAAAGAAGATAGTAGCTATGCACCATCATGTAATACCTGTACCAGACACAGGGACAGACATAATTACTGTTCTCGATGCAGGAGACGCTTTAAGGACTCTTGTCTATTCTGATGTTGACTTGGTTTTAAGTGGTCATAGGCATCGACCTTGGATTTGGAGGTTTGAAGGATTGTTAGCAGTTCATGCAGGAACTTTATCATCAGAAAGAACAAGAGGCTTCTTTGCAAACAGTTACAACATAATACAGATCGATGATGAAATCAAGCCTAGCCTGAAAGTCGTAGGAGGAGAATTAATAGATTTTGAAGATTTAAGAAGAAAGGCTTTCGAAGAGAGTATAAAGCTTGAGGATTGATTGAGATATTTTAAGAGCAAAAGAGCGAAGATGTTAAAAAAGAATTTTGCAACTGGATTGTACTCTAACTGGGATTCGTTTATTGATGTTGATAATAAAGTATTAGAGTGGTTAAGGAAAACTGATAAAGTGAGACCAAAAGGAATAGTTCTTGAAAACGTAGAGGAAGTATCATACATATTAGATAAAGCGCTAATAGAAGGCGGAAAAGAATTTCTTATTTCAGACAGGCTTTATTCGAAGCTAAATTCTATCTTCAAAATTAAAAGAAGGGCTTTGGGCGGGAATGGCTTTCATATGGGAAGGGCTTTGTATGAATTAGGTCTTGAACCGTTAGTGTCTTATCCTTGTAGGCCAAGCAGTATAATGTTAGCATCACCTAACTTCAAGGTAGCATGTAAAGGAAGTATTAAATCTCCGAAGGAAGCCATAAGAGAGAACGATCCAGAGTATGATCATTTAATCTTCGAGTTTAAGAGAGATTTGAGAAAGGGGATCAAGAATACTGGAAGGCAGATATTCTCTTGGGATTTGATGTCATCCATGGGTATTTTCGATTATGATTTCTTGAAAAGAGCTTCAGACTCTAATTTTACAGATGTATTGATGATAGGTTATGCCCATTTATTATTGCCAGATTATAAGAGTAAAACTGATGAGATTATTGAATATCTTAACAATCCTAGAAGACCAAAAGTTCACTTTGAGTTAGGTAGAGGTAGCGAGAATTCTGTAAGATACGCCATGAAAAAGTTTTCAGATAATAACTGCTGTGAATCGTGGGGAATGAATGAGGATGAATGCTTTACCTATTTTGAGGCTAAATCTATGAATTTAAAAGATTTGATAGATGTTGCTATAGAAGGAATTAAAATTTATGGATTAAAGAGAATTTGTGTTCATTCTGCAGATTTTGCCTTTTCAATTTCTAAATATGATGTAAAGAGAGAGTTAGAGGCTTTAGAGATGGGATGTATAGCTGCTACAGCATTAACTCTTGGGAGCATAAAAGATAATTTGAATAGAGCAAAATCATTACCGAGGTCTAATGTTGAGCCAATTAAAAAGAGAATAGATGGATATAACTTATGCTTGATTCCTACCTTTCTAAATGAGGAGCCAAAGATACTTACTGGATTAGGAGATACTTTTGCTGGGATACAAGCAGCCATGGCTTTGAACTGATATTACAGCATGAAATAATAAAACAAATCTTAAATACTAAACTCATGTATGTTTTGAAGAGTTGAATTGAAGAAGGGAATTATCGCTTTTCTGTTATTATTTATGATATTATCTATACCATTATTCACACCCTTAATTGCATACGCAGCCCCTAGTAGTGAAATCTATTTTGAAGATGGTACAGATGAAGAGGATAATGTCTTACTTCTTGGTGATGAGGATACTGTAGTTATCACCTTCAAGAATAGTGCTGACAGCACCCTAGATGATGTAGCCTCTACTATTCAAAACATAACTTTGGCTGCAGCAAACTTGAACCCAAGCCGTGTTTCCATAGATTTGGAAGCAGACTGGGTAATATATGATCCTAATAATAGTCCAAGAACGTCCGGTACTGTTACAGGTTCAAAAGAGTCTGGTTTCTATTCACCTTACTCCACAACCATTACAGTTGATATATACATATGGAAAATTTTAGAATTGAATGCATATACTAATAGCAGCCAATTCACAGATACTCTGAAAGTTCTTAGACCTCAGGAGTATGTTAACTTGACTATCACAATCATATGTAACGGTTTAGTTGGGGATAGCAGGATATGGTTCTTCTTTAGAGCTACAGAATATTCAACAAGCCTTCCAATAACCGACATTGGAACGATTCCAGAAGATCAAAGGATGAATTTATACTATTCAAAGGCTCCTGGACCTATTCAGACGCCATACTGGTGGCCATTACATAATAGTTATGATCCTTACGATGAAGACATTGGGACGGGGCATTCTTTCAATCAGCATTCTTGGACAAGAGTGCAAACAATTAGATCGTTCTCGAAGGCGAATAAAATGGTACATCAAAAGCCAGATGAATATCCACCAGCAGAAATCTCATTCCATATTTGTGGAGAGAAATTTAACGATCTTAACAGAAATGGTATACGTGATGAAGGCGAACCAGGAATAAATGATGTAGAAATAACCCTGCTGGGAGCCGATATGATAACACCAGCCGAAGAATACTATTCGAATATGTTCATATATCCAAGTCCTGAAGATAATCCATTGTATTCGGGAGAAAATGAACTTCAAGGTTCATATTGCTTTAACCTTGAAGATGTTGACCCTGAAGGAGGAGTAGATAGTGAAGGAACTTACATATTCTACATTAAGGAGACTCTACCAGAAGGAAGAATCGCAACTACTCCTACCATAATAGGACCTATAACCTTAGTGGCTAGTGAAGATGGACCCCGTGAATCATTATATAATGATTTTGGGAATGCATTACCTAGTCAAATTGGAGGGGCTTTGATCCCAATTAATGAGATGAATATAGGTTCTCTAACAAGCCTTGCCCTTCTAGCCTTAATAGCATCTGTAACTATTAGTATAATAATAGCTAAAAGAAGACGTCTCTTTGCTTAGCATATTTTACTTCAATACTATCATATACCTGTCAAAGTCAATTGGGAAGGTCTAAACGATTTATAATCCTCAAGTTTAAGAGCTTGAGCCCTGCCCATTTTTGGAAAATTGCAAGTTAAATTACATGATCCTCTTCCTTTCGCATAGGCTAAACAATTACCATCACAATTCATTATAGGTTTGAATTGCTCATCAAGTTTCCATCTCTGGTATAAGGGCACTATCTTGCCTTCACAAACCTTGCTAGTCATAAATTCATCATTAAGTCCTTTGAACATTATTTTCTTGTTGATTATCTTCTCAAATTCCATGCATAAAGCCATAGTTACTCCTATTTCATCACAAATATTGCGACAAATTTTGAAGATTTTTCTTCTATAATCTATTGATGCATTATAATCTCTACCAATCTTCTCAACATAAATTTTCTTCCATATTGGATAAGCATCTGGAAAGAATTCTCTTATGATATTGAAAATTTTTGATAAGTGCTCTGAGTCTATGTCACAAAGGCTGAAAATTATATGCTTGGCACCTTCTTGCTTCGCTCTCGTGACTAAATCTTTTATGGAATTCTCGTTATCTGTTATGCTAGGGAATAAAGGGTCCATGCGAACTACAGTGTATAATCCTCTATCTACAGCTTTTCTCACAGCATCAAATTGCTGCTCAACCTTTGCACCTCTAGGGGAGAAGATTTTGCGAATTTCATCATCACAGCTCAATATGGTGAATTCACAGAACGAATGAGGATGCTCTGCCATTTTATCTAGGAGTTTTGTTGGTACATTGTCTCCTTGCTTCGTAATGAAGACTATGGGTAAATTGAGTCTAAGGAATTCATAAGCTGTCTTCTCAGATAGATGATACTTATCTTCAATAGGCTTTTGGAATGGATCGATGGTAGGGCTAAGATAGCCGCATGATGCCACGTATAGTTGATTTATCTCTTCCGTAACTTTCATGTCAAAGTCTTTGAATACAGTGATTATTCCTTTATCATCCCAAAGTTTAAAGTAGCCTCTAAGGGCTCTAGAATAGCACATAGGGCAATCGATAGAGCAACCGTTATAGGGATTGAGAAGAATTCTTTCAGAAGAGCATTCTCTACGACCTAAATTAGAAAAGTATCCAGTAGACCAGCCATGAACTATCTTCTTTGAGCAAGGTATGAGAATGTGTGGAAGAGGGTCTTCGATGATTTTGTAAGTTTTCTTTACTCTACCAAATTGAACTTCAATAAATCTATCTTCCATTTTCTTATCAAAAATATAGTTCATCGATATGTATAAATTCATATTAAAGTGGATAAGATAAAGAGGCTAAATGGTCAAAGGTACTACTTCTTTTGGTAAACATAGCAAAGGAAGGACTCATATAAAGTGCAGAAGATGTGGAAGGCAATCCTATCATGTAAGAAAGAAAAGATGTTCTCATTGTGGATTTGGTGAGGATACTAGGATAAGAAAGTACAACTGGATGCCTTACAGATGAATTTAGTACTAAAAAGTTATTGATTCTTCTTTCGAACTATCTCTTGTTATTGTTAAAATATCTACGCCATCTCCGCTGGCTGCATCTCTCTGTATGGCTGATCTTATGGACCTTATCAACAGTTCTTTTGCCGATTTTTCATCCATGTTACGAGAGTAATTTGCTTCAACAACGCCTATGGCTATCTCTGTGCCAGAGCCTACACATGAATATTCATCAGGAATCACTGAACCTAATGGATCGAGAACATAGACTGATGGCTTATCATCAACCCCACCTATTATCACTTGAGTAATTAGTGGAAAGAACCTTCTCTCGAAAAGAAGGACTGACATCAGTTTTGCTACTGAGTTTGGAGGCATTGGCCTTCTCAACTCTAACTCTCTTATCTTTACAAGGGATTGCATCTCTCTAACCAAGATTTGCATATCTGCTACCATCCCTGCGCAAGCAGCCCCTACTCTATCACTTATCTTGAAGATCTTCCTGCCAGACCTGCTAACTACATAAGTTCCGTAGGAAACTCTTTTCTCTGCCCCTAAGATGACGCCGTCTTTGAAGGTAATTCCTACTGCTGTAGCGCCAGGTATAAATTGCTCAGGTATCAAAGTTATCACTTCTCTAATAATTTATCTTATATATTTGTATTTATAGGTTTAATGCTTACTAAGGCTGTACCGTCTGGCATTTCATCAATATTATACTGACACTTAGTAAAGATGCTTGCTATGTGTAGATTCGTGCTTAGATGTTGAGTTACTCTTGAGACTTTAAACTTTGACTCGTTTTTTGCAAAAGGTAAGAAGGTTACGAGCATATCTCCTATATGCCTATCTATAGGTGCATTGGAAAGATATTCTTCAGAGAAGAGCTTAGCCGCTTCTCTCCCGACATCTTCCGCTGGTTTACCTTTTTCACCTATAGCATCCCCACCTATGAATGGACCTTGCTCGCCCACAGAATAGATAAGAACGGATGATCCTGGGCTCATAGAATCTTCAACATTTACTTCAAAATCTTTTAAATTTACTCCTTGATTTGAAAGATAATCTCTTGCAGATTTTAACTGTCTCTCAGCAACACTTCTTGGCAATTTGGAGCATATGCTTATGATTGATGGCGAAGGATTTTCTGATGGAATAATGTTTAAGGGTTTCAACTCCTTTGCTGGTTTTATCCTAACTCTAACTATCCCTCCTCCTAATGGATAGTAACCTCTCCTCTTTACTTCAAGCTCAGCTTCTATGCCCAATAGTCTATAGGCTGGCAGAACAACTTTAGTAAAATAATTCATAGTAGGGCTCCATTTTACATCAGTCCCGCCTATTATCTCAAGCTCTGATTCAACCCTGCTTAGACTAACAGATGGTATAACCGCTTGAAGTAATAAAGTAATGCTACCTGCAGAACCAATGTCTAATCTTAAAAAGGTTGAACTCATCTTGCCAGGAGTAAAGACTATTCTATCAGAACCTATCCTTAAGTTATCCACACTAGCATTGCATAAAGAAGCTACAGCCTTTATAGCTCCTATATGCTGAGGTCTTAACCCAGGATTATCCCTCTTGGCTCTTATCTTCACTATTTCTATAGGTATTCCCATGACTGCAGATAAAGCAACACTAGTCCTTAGAATCTGACCTCCCCCTTCTCCATAGCTACCATCTATGACTATCTTCTCATTCAAGAATAAAATTCACCACTTCTAAATTATTTATGAAAATTTTTAGGCATTATTATTAATCCCTCATCAGAATTACCTAACGCCAAATAATTGCCTTCGATATACATCTTTCCAACTAATGCTGATGTTATTGCGTCTAATTCATCATGGCTAGTAACTTTAGATATTCCTTTTATTCCAATCTTCATCAAACCTTTTTTTAATTCATCTATTCCCTTCTGCTTTCTTGGTATTTTGAGTATATCTTGAGCGCCTCCTGGATAAACTTCGATGACTTTGAAGCCTTTTCCCTCAACAATCTCTTTGAGTTTTATACCTCTCTCAGTCAGTTTTCTCATAGGTCCTAATGTTATTGGGAAGAATTTTATCTTCATCTTCAAAAGCTCTCTATCACACTGCCTTAGATGACCTTTGTTTCTGCATGAGCATGTATCCTTCAGACAGCATCTACCAAAAGGAAGACTTAATGGAGCATCTATTGCTACTATATCTGGTCTTGTTTTGATGATGTAATCGATTATCTCATCATCACTTCTTAAAGTCAAGGCCTTAGCCCTTAAATCCTCATCAAGTACACAAATACCGCTATCTTTAGTTTCAACCCCAGCAAGGTCTATTCCAAGAAATTTCATAATGACAATAATAGAATTCTAAAGATGAATTAATTAGTCTTATTGCTATGCAGTGTAGGGTTGTCGTTTTTCAATAAATCAATGATTCTATTAACACCGTCTATCTGTTTTATGAATTTGGTTACACTTTTTGGAACTAATTCTTCCCAATCCTCATTAGATAAAATCCTCCTCCTTATCTCTGTGGCAGATAATTTTTCTCTATTGTAGAAGGGTATGGACTCAACTTTAAAGCCTGCTTCTATGAAAAGTCTTTGGGTTAAAGGCTCATTTGAGAAGATTACATCAAACTTTGGAGAGTAAGATATTACATGAGAAACCCATGTGGAGTGCATTTCAACGTCTGGAACTGGTATTATTAAATAACGAGAAGGATTTATGCCCTCTTCATCAAGAGCCAATCTTATCATAGTTATTCTCTCCCCAGTAGTGAAAGGGTTGTCTTTGGTATGGCTATGCTGTGAGCTTCCCACTATTATTACTAATTCTTCGACTTTATCCAGCAAATACTTTACTACTTTTAAATGGCCTTTATGAAAAGGCTGAAATCTTCCTATGAATAGACCTCTCTTGACCATTCTCCCCTTTTACATCTAAGATGTAGAGGATATAATTCTTTGGATGATCAAAACTTAAATAAAGATGGTTAATCATTTCTTCAAATCCAAGGATGGTAAAAAGTAATGGAACCAAGGCAACTGATAATGGTACCAGGCCCTACTAATGTCCCTGCAAGAGTTATGAGGGCTATGCTCAGGCCCATAATAAATCATAGAGGTCCTGAGTTTAAAGAACTTTATGCAAAAATTTTGGAGAATGCGAAATACGTCTTTCAGACAAAGGGCGATGTGACAATCTTAACAGCTTCTGGTACTGGAGGAGTAGAGTGTGCAGTGAGTAATATAGTGCAAGGTGCCAATAAGATACTCGTACCTAACTTCGGCTTCTTTGGTGAAAGGTTAAGAGATAACATCGTGGCAATGGGTGGAAAGCCTGTAGAAATCCCTGTAGAATGGGGCAAAGGAGTTACCATGGATATGATAGAGGAAGCTGTAAAGAGGGATAAAGATATAAAAGCTATAGCACTTGTTTACAATGAAACCTCAACAGGAACAAAGGTAAATTGCTTAAAGGAGATAGGCGAATTTTGTGATGAGCATAATTTATTGTTCGTAGTAGATGCCATATCAGTTCTTGCTGGAGATTATTTACCTGTTGATGACTGGCATGTAGATATTTGCATTGCTGGTAGCCAAAAATGCCTCATGTGCCCACCTGGACTCTCTTTACTATCGATTAGTGAAAAGGCTTGGTCTGTAATAGAAAAGTCGACTAATACATTTTACTTCAACTTAAAAGCTTATAGAAAGTATGAAAAGGAAGGACAAACACCATACACACCAGCCATACCACTATACTTTGCTCTTGATGAAGCATTGAAAATGATAAAAGAAGAAGGACTTGAGAATTCTATTCATAGGCATAAAATATGCGCTGAAGCCATCTATAGAGCTGTAGAGAGTATGGGATTAGTGCCTTTCGCTGAAGAAGAATTTAGATCAAATACTGTGATAGCGATAAAATATCCTCCTAAAATAAGCGATTCTTCGTTTAGAGAGACTTTGAGAAATAAGTACAATGTTGTAATAGCTGGAGGGCAAGGCAAGCTCAAAGGTAGCATATTCAGGATAGGGTCGATGGGCTTAATAACTCAGGCTGAAGTATTACAAGTGATAGGTGCTCTAAACATGGCATTAAGTGATCTTGGCTTCGAATCAAAGTTTAACGATAGTATATCAGCAGCAAGAGATGTTTTCAGTAGAGAGGCAAAATAGGCAAAAAGTATTTTTATTCTTCTCTTCTCAGCAATTTTGGTTATGAATATGCCGATAGAGACAGGCGCGTTAGTATACGTCAACTACATAGCCAAGGTAAAGGATACGAATGAAGTAATAGAAGTGACTGTTGAGGATGAAGCAAAAAAGCTTGGAGTTCATGATCCTTCTAGAAAGTATGAACCAAAGTTAATCGCTGTAGGAGAGGGATGGGTTCTTAAAGGTTTAGATGAGGCTTTAGCATCGGCAAACATTGGAGATAAAATCAGCGTAGAAATACCTCCTGAGAAGGGATTTGGTCAAAGAGACCCTACTAAGGTGAAGATGATACCATTAAGGAAGTTTGGAGAAAAAGCTTCAGAAGTTCGTGTTGGTGATGAAGTTGAAGTTGAGAATAAGATAGGCATAGTAAGGTTCGTTGGATCAGGTAGAGCGCAGATCGATTTTAATCATAGGCTGGCTGGAAAGACACTGATATATGATGTAGATATTATGAGAAAAGTTGAGACAGACAAGGATAAGATAATCGCATTAATAAAGCGCAGAATTCCAGTTGAAGAAGATAAGATAGAGCTTATTATGGAAGATGATAGTGTTAAGATCAAACTGCCTGCTGATCTTTACCTTTTAGAAGGCCTTCAGATAATAAAAAGAGCCATTTCAAATGACATATTCAAGTTTATCAAGGATGCAAACAAAGTTTATTTCATCGAATTATATGAAGGAAAGAAGCCTACAGCACCAGCACCGACTCCAGCGCAACCAGAGCAGGAAAAAGCAACTAAGGAAGAGGCAAAGGCTTAATCGAAATCTTTAGATGATATTAACAGACTTTGCAAGATTTTTGGCGGATTCGCGATCTAATTTAAGCTTATGAAGAATTGTGTATCTTTCAGGTCTAATCTTAGGAGCTAATAGAATGGCATCTATGATCTGATTGGGGTCGATTCCTATTTCAAAAGCGTTGGTTAGTGCATGAACCTTTTTTAATGAAGCTGCGATCTTTTCCCATTCTAGATTATGAAGTTTTGCCATTAATATCGTTCCTATACCACATTTCTCACCATGAAGACCAATATTGGGAGCTAGTATGTCTAAGGCATGGCTGAACAAGTGCTCAGAACCACTACAAGGCCGACTGCTCCCTGCTATACAAGCTGCAACTCCTGCACTTATCAAAGCTTCAACTACGTCTCTTACACTATCCTTATCTCCTTTGCTTATCTTTTCAGATTCTTCTATAATCAAGTTAGCGCTCAAGCGAGCTAGACTTGCTGCATAATTCCCAAAGTATTCACCTTTTTCATCTCTGGCAAGCTCCCAGTCCTTCACAGCCGTCATCTTAGCTATGAGATCGCCACAACCACTTGCAAGAAGCCTTCTCGGCGCATTTGCTATAAGTGTTATATCAGCGAGAACACCAACAGGAGATTTAGCTATTAAAGAAAAGGGTTTGTTCATTCCTTTTATAGAAGCAAAAGGGCTTGATATACCGTCATGTGAAGCACTGGTAGGAACGCTTATGAAGGCTAGATTAGCATAATATGCGCTAAGTTTTGCAACGTCTATAGACTTTCCTCCACCAAGACCTATAAGTAATTTTGATCGATGATTTTTAGCTACGTCTACTACTCGATTTACACAATCTATCGTGGCAGAATCTATAGGATGCCAAAAATAAGATAATCCATAGGACGACAAGGATTCACCTATAATCTTCTCGGTTAAATTTTTTACATTTATGCCAGATATTATCAGAACTTCATGCCCAAAGCCCAAATCCTTTATGAAACTCCCCAGTTCTGTTATCACATCATAACCGATCAAAATCCTTCTTGGCAACTCCATTAAATGACGGTTCAAAGCACTTCAAGGTTGTAGGAAAACTTATTTAAAGGGATTCCTTTATTATCTATGAAGTTAAGGTTCTTTAATCAAGTAAAAGGTGAATATGTTGGATTCTAAACCTGTTAGGTCATTGGTATATCAGGGAACTACAACTATAGGGCTAGTGTGCACCGATGGTGTAGTATTTGCTACTGACACAAGAGTTACGATGTCAGGAGGCTTCATAGCACATAAAAAGGGAAAGAAGGTCTATAAAATTGATGATCATTTAGGGATGACTATATCTGGAACTGTTGCAGATGCTCAAAACGTAGTAGACACTCTTAGGTATTATGCTGGTATATATAAGTTGGAGAAGAAGGCACCTCTATCAGTTAAATCGGCTGCCAGACTAGCCTCCAATGTTTTCTTTTCATCTAGGTTATTCCCTTACATAGCCGATGTCTTGGTAGGAGGTTATGATGATACAGGTGCAAGCATTTTTAATATCGATCTTTTTGGCTCTCTTACCAAAGAAAATTATGTTTCTACAGGAAGTGGCTCCCCCATAGCTTATGGTATACTAGAAAGCGAGTATAAGGATGGTCTGACTTTGGAGAAAGGAATGCTCATAGCTGTTAAGGCTGTGACTTCAGCCATGAAGAGAGATGCCATGAGTGGAGATAGCTTCGATGTTGTAACCATTAATAAGGAGGGTTACAAAGAACTTTCTGAAGAAGAGAAGAAGAAACTTCTCACTAAGGTTTTTGGTTGAGGTTATGTCTCAAAAGCAGAATACGAATTCAACCCTTGAAGTAATGGGTACTATATTACAGAGTATCCCAGCTGAAGCTGAAGTTACTAGAATAGAGTATGAAGGACCAAGGATAGCTCTTTACACTAAAAGACCAGAATTCTTGCTCTCAAACAATTATATAATTTCTGACTTAGTTAATACAGTAAAAAAAAGAGTAACAATAAGGACTGAAAAGTCGATCCGAAAGCCTGAGAGTGAGGCTAAAGAGATCGTCATGAATTATCTCCCAAAGGAGGCAGAAGTCAAAAATATTTTCTTTGATGATGCTTTAGGAGACTTAGTAATCGAAGTAAAAAAGCCTCAGTTATTGACTGCTGAGAAAGGATTTAGTCTAGTAGATTTGACTTATAAGACAGGCTGGAAGGTCAAGGTAAAAAGAGCACCCCCTATATCCTCAATAAGTATTCAGAGCATATATCATGCTATAAAGACTGCACCAGAGTCTCGTGAGAAGTTTTACAAAGAAACTGGAGAAAGAATTTTTAGATCGAGATTGAGCTCTGATGTTGAAGTCAGCCTTTTGACACTTGGCGCCTTTGGTGAAGTAGGTAGATCAGCGGTTCTTGTGCAGACAAAGGAGAGTAAGATATTGCTTGATTGTGGCATAAACCCTGGTGCCAAGAATCCTTGGGATGCTTACCCACGTCTCGACTGGGCTGACATAGATTTAGAGGATATAGATGGTGTTGTAATAAGTCATGCTCATCTAGACCACCATGGCTTCCTCCCAGTGCTTTACAAATATGGTTATGACGGGCCTGTATATTGTTCAGAGCCTACTTTACCCTTGATGACTTTACTACAGATGGATTATGTGAAGGTTTCATCTATGGAAGGAGCTAAAGCTTTGTATGATCTTAGAGATGTTCGTGAAGTGATCAGGCATAGCATAACCTTAACTTATGGGCTTGTTACAGATATTTCACCTGATATGAAGCTTGTCCTCAACAATGCAGGCCATATCTTAGGCTCCTCTATGGTGCATTTACATATAGGCGAAGGAAACCATAACATACTTTACACAGGAGACTATAAGTTTGGTAAAACTAGGTTATTGGAAGGTGCTGTTAAAGACTATCCAAGAGTTGAAACTTTGATAACAGAGAGCACTTACGGCGCTAAAGAGGATATCATGCCATCTAGAGAAGAGGTTGAACTGAGCTTTGTTAATACTATTAATGAAACCCTGTCAAGGGGCGGAAAGGTTCTGATACCTGTGCCTGCTGTAGGAAGAGCTCAAGAGATAATGCTAGTATTAGATGAGTATATGAGGCAAGGTAAACTTATTGAAGCGCCTATATTTGTTGAAGGTATGATATCAGAGGCTACAGCAATACATGTAGCTTATCCAGAGTATTTATCTCATGAGCTTAGGGCAAAGATAATCGGAGATGATGTCAATCCTTTCTTCACAGAATATTTTACCGCTATAGATCACCCTAATAACAGAGCAGAAGCGTTGCAGGAAAGGCCTGCAATAATAATGGCAACATCAGGTATGTTAGAGGGTGGACCAGTGCTTGAATATTTTGAAGAAATTGCTCCTTTAGAGAAGAATAAGATAGTTTTTGTCTCCTACCAAATTCCTGGAACTTTAGGAAGAAGGATATTAGACGGTACAAAACAAGTTAGTATTATGAGCGATAATGGTAAGATTAAGATAGTTGATATTAATTGTCAAGTTGAGAAGATTGAGGGTTTTAGCGGTCACAGTGATTACAATCAGATCATAAAATTTGTGAGTAAGCTTAGACCAAAGTTGCAAAGAGTTATTGCTGGGCATGGTGAAAAAAGGAAGACAGAAAATGTAGCAAACGTCATCTCAAGAATCTTTAAAATCCCAACTCTTCAACCATCAATTCAAGAAGCCATAAAGCTTTATTAACAAAGAGTTATTACAAACCTCTCCATATCTTTACGCCAGGAGGGGTTATCACTATCCTTTCTTCCCCTAACCTCGCTATATCCCCTCCAATGGAGACTGAGAATTGATAAAGCTCTTCAACGGCCTTCTTGAGTTCTTCCACATCCTTCTGTGCTAGAGGGGTTATCCTTAATATGATTATCATTCTTTTGTTTACATCGTCTTTTATACTGGGTAATTCTTCTAGTGATTTTAGCGAAAGGGCTTTTAAATAGACGGTCTCTTTAGTCTTCTCCTCTATGGTACTTTGAGTCAAGCCATCTATCTTTTTACGAAGTATTATTTATTAGTTTAGATTTTAAACTTAATAGACAATCATATAATTAACCTTTAATCTGTTTATATGCTTGCCAGAACTTGTCCCCAATATAATGAAGGTTTTTTACCACAACTCCTTTTTTCATATCTTCCATATCCGATTGGTCGATAAGGGCTATGCCAACAGCTATGAACTTTTTATAATTACTCTCCTTGACGGTTATTAAATCGCCTTTCTTAAAGCCCCCCCATCCAATGATGCCAGGGCGCATCACATCCGATCCATTACAAATATGAGGTACAGCACCTTGATCCACCTCAACATATGGAAATTTTTCGAGAATTTCACTGCTCTTTAAGAAGGGTATCAATAAATCATCAAGCTCGATGACCTCAAAGTTTGTGAAGGTTAAGAGACGGACATACTTATCTATCTCGCTAACTTTAACTTGGACAGATTTGTCGAGTTCTAGAGTTATAGGCCATTTTTTAGCTATCTTGTTAATAATGTTCTTTGTATCTTTTTTAGACAGAGTATAAATTTTCACATTAAATTAAACAGAGAGGATTGATATGAGTTTTTTGCTCAAGAGAAAAAGTATTTTTGGATAGATGTTAATTAATGAATAATGTCATATTATGAATTACTGATTGATTTACTCATTTTATTGGTTGCATTCATTATTCTTGATAGGGGAAGTCTTTTAGCCATAAACGGTGCTATGGGGGTCTCTGAAGCAACAGGTCTAGCAACTTCAACTGTAGGCTTCATAATACTGGCTACATCAACCTCACTTCCTGAAGTGGCGGTTGCACTTATTGCAAGTATAGAAGGCGAGCCTGGGATAAGTATAGGGAATGTTCTTGGCGCTAATATCGCAAATATTTGCCTTATTATTGGAATACCGACTATCTATCTTTGTGCTAAGGGTATTAACTGCGTCCAAGACTTACCGAAATTGGAAAAGCACGAAATCGAGAGCCTTTTCTTCGGTCTCCTAATATCTTCGATCGTTCCTCTTTATCTTATCTATAGAGAATATGCAAGTGCTTTCATCGGCATAATCTTGTTAGCAATCTTCATAATTTATAATATACAACTTTCAAGGACAAGGATCACGATAAAAGATTTAGGTGGAAAACCTTCAAGAGAGCATAAGAAGTTTGGTAAGGAATTTTTGAGGCTTATTCTTGGAGTGACCATCGTTGTAGTATGTGCTTATTTCATCGTCAACTCTTCTTCCAACATCGCAGAGGCTTTTGGTGCTTCAAAGATTCTTATTGGGGGCACGATTGTAGCCATAGGGACCACTCTTCCAGAGTTGGCAGTGAGCTTTAAAGCCATGTCGAAAAGGCAACCTGGGTTAGCCTATGGGAATACCATAGGCAGTTGCTTTTTCAATATCACGTTCATACTTGGCTTGGTTTTTATCTTCTCTGAACCAGTTATTAATATGAGACTCTACACCAATATGATTATCATGTCTTTAACAGCAAATGTATTTTTCTGGTACTTTCTTTCAATGAGAAGGTTAGGATGGAAAGAGTCGATTGTGCTTCTGATCGTATATACAGTATTCATAGGTTCAGCTCTTGGAATTCAACTTATACCTATCTAATTTTTGCTCAATGAATAGCTTAAATAATGGTGTGATTAAGCCAGATTGTTTAGAGGCGGAGTTCTTTGGCAGTAGATATGGCTATTAAAGTGCTCGATGAAAGCCTTGGTAAGATAGTGTTGATAAAACTGAAGGGTGGAAAGGTTATTCGAGGAACCCTTTTGGGATTCGATCAACATATGAACTTGCTTCTGGAAAACTCTGAAGAAATCCAAGAAGAAGGAAATGCGAATGTTTTGGGTACTATAGTAGTCAGAGGAGACAATGTCATAATGATTTCACCACCGCCTAAATGACTTACAATTTTAAGGGTAATACCTTTTAACCTTGAAAGATGATTATCATTAGATGCCATCAAAAATAGCCAAAGCGATAAAAGAAGCGCTCGCTAGTGGGTACCAGTTACATCCTCAAGCCTTTGATTTTCTCTCAGAAATCGATGAAAAAATTGATGTAGTAGACTTAGTCTTAAAGGTTGTTCAATCAAAGCTTGGTAGTAGCGATCAACAAAATATTATTGTTAAAGAAGATATAGAAAAGGTGCTACCGCTTAATTTCAAAGAAATCGAACATGTTAAAGCTGAAGCAAGGCCTATGGCTCCAGAGTATATAGAGCCAGAGTTCGAAATAGTCAAAGATCCAACCGGTGATATCTCATCAGTTGAGGGATTAAGGGGTTTCCAAAGCCTTTTCAGAAGTCGTTTCGAGAAATTGATGAAGATTGTAGGGAAAAGGCCAGATTCATACCAAATAAGGCAGATATCAAGTCTCAAGAAAGAGTCATCTAATAGTCCTCAGAAAATCGCTGGGCTTGTTATGAATAAAAAGATCAAAAGGACTTATGTAGAGCTTACCATTGATGATGAAAGTGGCAAGATTAAAGCCGTTGCTCTAGAAGACCCTGCTAGAAAAAATGCTTCTGAAATCTGCCTCGATCAGTTGGCAATTTTGGACTTACAGTTCAGTAAAAGAGGCTTGGCAATAGCTAAGGATGTTTACTCGCCGGATATCCCTGACCGTTTGCCCAATACATCAAAGAAAGTTGTCTACGCTGTTTTCACTTCAGATTTACATGTTGGAAGCAAGACCTTTCTTCTTGATGTCTTCAATAGGTTTCTTCTCTGGCTTAATGGAAAGATGGGCGATGATCTGATAGTAAGAAGGTTGAAGTATATAATAATAGGTGGCGATTTGGTTGATGGTATAGGTATTTATCCATATCAAGACAAGGAGCTTGAAGAAACTAATATTTATGAACAGTGTAAGAAGGCGGCTAATTTAATAGAGAAGATACCAAAACATATCCAAATATTCATAATCCCTGGAAATCATGACCCAGCGAGGCAAGCGCTGCCACAACCGGCCATCCCCAAGAAGTATGTCGATCAGCTTTACTCTATGGAGAATGTGAAAATGCTGGGCAATCCAGTTTATTTGAATTTGCATGGTGTAAACGTGTTAGTTTACCATGGTAGAAGTCTAGATGATATTGTGGCCATGACCCCTGGCCTTACTTTCTCAAACTCTACATCAGCTATGAGAATACTACTCAAAGCTAGACATCTGGCCCCGATATATGGAGGGAGGACGCCCATAGCACCAGAAAAAGAGGACCATTTGGTAATAGAAAAGATACCAGACATTTTCCATGCAGGACATACACATACCGCTGATGTTAACACTTATCGAAACACTCTTTTAATCAACTCTGGAACTTGGCAGGGTCAGACATGTTATCAATTGAATATGGGCCTTAACCCCACTCCAGGTATAGTACCAATAGTAAATCTGGCAACATTGGAAGTCACCTTAAGGAACTTCACTAGTATATGATATATTATATGATTGAGCCTATGACAGGGTCTTCTTTGAAGACTTCTCTTACAAATTGTAATTGAACAGATGGACTGATCTTCTTAGTTCTTCCATAACGGCCTTTACTTATCAGATTTGTGGCTATTAGGCCTAGCAAGTCAAGTTCACTGAGAAGCATGGTGACTCGCCTTTGAGTTAATAACTCTATGCCATTTTTTCGGCATATGTTAGAGTAGCGATCGTAGACTTCACCAGTAGAATTAGCCTCTCCTAAAGACACTATACTCCATAGTAAAAGTTTAGCGTGGAGGGGTAAAGACCTTAAAGCTTCTACCATACGGTCTTGCTCAATCTTCTGAACAGCAATCCTTACATGCTTCTCCTCAACTTTTGCAGCGCCTTCTCTCTCTGCCACTTCACCAGAGACTCTTAACAGATCCAAAGCTCTTCTAGCATCGCCGTGCTCAGAGCCAGCTAATGCAGCGCATAGGTTTATCGACGCTTCTGTTATGGAATCTTCAAAAAAGGCCATCTTAGCTCGATCGTATAATATTGCTCTTAACTCCTCTGCTGTGTAGGGTGGGAAGACTATTTCTTCTTCACTCAAACTACTTAACACTCTTGGATCAAGGAATTCTTTGAATTTTAGATCGTTTGATATACCAATAATAGAAAGATAGCCTTGTGGAAGTTGCTCATTGGCGCGAGTAAGCTCATAGAGAAGATCGTCACCGTAATTCCTTACTAAAAAATCAATCTCATCCATCACCAATACTATTTTCAGTTCTGATGAATTTATCGTTGATTTTATCCTTCCAAAAACTTCACTTATGGCCAGGCCAGTAAAGGGAATTGATAATCCAAGAGATTGCGCAACATCAGAGAGAATTCTATACTCTGTGCCGGCAATTCTTGTATTAGAATAAGCAAACTTTACCTTCAGGCCTTGTTTTGAGGCTTTCTCCTCCAACCTCATGAGAACGTATTTAGTGACAGCTGTCTTACCTGTTCCTGTTTTACCATAAATAAGAAGGTTAGAGCACTTCGAACCATGAAGAAGAGGAGCTAAGGCCTCACCTATTGATGTTATTTGTTTTTCACGGAAAGGTAGTTTTGAAGGGATGTAATCAGATCTTAGAGCGTCTCGATTTTTATATAAAGAACGGCCTGACAAGGCCTTGGTGAAAATCTCATCAAGGAAATCTCTAGATCCATCATTAATGATTATAACACTCCCACCCCTTCATTTCTATTGTAGACCGATTTAAAAAAGATAATTGTTTTTGTTTTTATTAATACACAGACCGTACTAGGTTTAGGTGATTATCTTAATTAAGAGTTAGTCAAAAACCTTTGACTATTGGGTTAAACTCTTATTTTGTGCAATTATGAGGAAACTTCTTTCCATTAGAAGATTAGGGGTGGGTGGCTAAAATCTAATGATTAACATTGCAAGTTCAACTGAGCTTTACGATA
>JARVKD010000018.1 GCA_029775875.1 Nitrososphaeria archaeon | reverse complement strand
CTTGCAGCAAAATATATGGGCATGAGGTTTGTCTATCTAGAGGCAGGATCTGGTGTGACGTCACATGTATCCCCATCAATAGTTGCAAAAGTGCGGGATGTTTTTGATGGTGTACTAATTGTGGGAGGCGGAATTAAGAAAGTAGAGGACGGTGTTAAAATTGCTAAAGCTGGTGCTGACATTCTTGTAGTAGGGACTCTGTTAAACGAAAGAAATTTCATACCTACACTAAAAGAGATAGTCAAAGGAATAAGGAATGTAAGGCGATAAAAATGACCTCTTTCGAGCGTTTCTTTACGAGTCTTAAATATTGGCTTAACCTCCCAAAAGCTTACGATCGATGGCCAGACTTTGAAGCATCTTTTGATTCTGAAGAGTATTTGTTTCTAGAGTTTAGGAATGAAAAAGCACTTTTGCTAAATTGTGGGGACTGTGATGGTCCTTCAGATGTTTCTCATCCTACTTGTGAAAAATGCATAGAGTTCAGGACGAAATTTGCAGAACGCGAAACAAAACATGAACCCAGTATATGGCGCCATATTATCCTTGCCCGAATCTATACAAAAAACGATAAATGACTTTGTGATATGTTGTGATTACTGTTAAATCACACCGCCATTAATCTATGATTTTAACTTCCTCCGTTAATTCACAGAAAAACTACACGTGAGATAGTTTAGATAAAACTTTTATTCATTAGTTTAGATAAAAACCTGTGGCACTAAACGGTGGAATTCTTGAGCGGATAAAGACCCTTGCGCCTTTTCCTAGGGAATATATTGAATATAATAAAAAGCTCTTAAAACAACTATATTCACAACACGCTTTGTCATCTAAAGCCAGAACCAAAGGTAAAGACCCAGTGCTGAAAGTTGAGCCCAAACTAGCCTTTGATTTAGCAGAAAGAATAGAGCATTTAATACCAATCTCTGGGCTTGCCAATAGGCTCAGAGAGCTTCTTTTGACTCAGAGTAAGGAAAACATAGCCCTAAATCTTGCAGAAGAAGTTGCCCTTGGCAAATTCGAATTTTTTGAAAAGGAAAAAGCTTTGGATCTTGGTGTGCGCATAGGTCTTGCTGTGGTCACAGACGGTGTTACAGTTGCTCCAATTCAAGGAATCTCGTCTGTAAGAATCAAGAAGAATGATGATGGAACGAGCTATGCTGCTATATATTTTGCTGGCCCTATTCGCTCTGCAGGTGGTACAGAAGCAGCTTTCACTCTTGTGATAGCAGATCACATACGTAAGGTTTTAGGTCTTGACAAGTATAGACCGAATGCATGGGGACAAGATGAAGTAGGTCGTTTCATAGAAGAGCTTAGAACTTATGAAAGAGAGGTAGGCAACTTTCAATTTAGAGTATCTGACGATGATATTAAACATGCACTCTTATACCTGCCTGTTGAAATTGATGGAGTTGAGACAGATCCTGTTGAGGTTGTTATCCATAGAGGTTTGAAAAGGATTTCAACCGACCGAGTTAGGGGCGGTGCTTTAAGGGTGTTGAACGATGGTGTGATAGGCAGATCAAGAAAGCTACTAAAACTTGTGAATGATTTGGGAATTTCTGACTGGAATTGGTTGGCTGAGCTTAGAAGTGGAAAACAGAATTTAGAAGAATATGTTGAGAGTACACATTTCGAAGAAGTGATTTCAGGTAGACCAGTTCTATCTTTTCCAAAAAAAGTAGGCGGTTTTAGATTAAGGTATGGGCGATGCTACAACACAGGCTTATCAACTGTAGGAATTCACCCTGCTGTGGCTGTTATACTGGACTATCCTCTTGTCGTTGGTACACAAGTAAAATTGGACATACCAAGCAAGGCTGCCACTGTAGCTTTTGTAGATACTATAGAGCCTCCAATAGTTAAACTGATAGACGAATCTGTAGTTAAGATAGAAAGCCTAGATCAAGCAACTATGATTCAAAACAAAATAGCCAAAATCCTCTACTTAGGGGATATTTTGGTGAGTTTTGGTGATTTTCTTGAGAACAACGTAAGACTGGTTCCATCTGGTTATGTAGAAGAATGGTGGATACAGGATTTAATGCTAGCAATAAAAGAGCATTACGGTTCTGTAAATAAATGTGCAAAATCTATTAGAATGAAACCAAATCGTTTAGAAGAAATAATAAACGACCCATTACATAAATTCCCAAATGCTTTTGAGGCCTTTGAGCTTAGTAGTAAGCTCGGAATACCTCTTCATCCTCATCATCTCTTTTACTGGGATGTCGCATCACCATCTGAAATAATTACTCTAAGGCAGAGTTTGATTTTATCATCTGATAAAGATCCATACATAATAACTGCGCCCCAGAAACCAGAGATAAAATCGATCTTAGAGAATATAGGCATCCCTCATAGAACGATCAAAGATGGAATTATCATAGAAGGTGAGCCTGCTTATTCTGTGATGAGGACTCTTGGTTTAACTTCTAGGCCTAGCTTAGTCACAGGCTGGAAAGACGTTATCGAACTGCTCTCTTCATTAGCTCAAATATCGATTAAGAGGAAATCGTCCACTTTTGTGGGTTTACGTATAGGTCGCCCTGAAAAAGCAATGCTGAGGAAAATGAAACCCCCCGTGCATTCACTCTTTCCTATCGGAATAAAAGGCGGTCCGAAGAGAGATATAATCCAAGCAGCAAAGGACGAAATTATAAATATTGAGACAGTAAACATGATTTGCACCATTTGTAACTCTAACTCCATCGGCATAAAATGTGATAAATGTGGCGGGGATACTGCGATTGTGAAGAGATGCCCTAACTGTGGTAGAGTTGTTGAAGGTGATTCATGTTCTGTATGCAAAACCAATGTTTTACCTTACTCAAAAATAGATTTTCCCATCAAGCAAGAGTTAAAGCAAGCCATATCTAAAGTAAGATACAATCCCTCTCCTCCACTAAAAGGTGTTAAAGGTCTCATAAGCGACACCCGTATTCCAGAGAGGCTAGAGAAAGGTATACTACGTCAAAAGTACGACTTATCTGTTTACAAAGATGGTACTATAAGGTTCGATGCTACGAATGCTGTGATGACTCATTTTAAACCCTCACAAATAGGCACTTCAGTCGATAAGCTCAAAGAACTTGGCTATGAAAAAGATGTTTATGGAGCCTCTCTCAATTCGAACGATCAGCTTTTGGAGCTTTTTGTTCAAGATTTAATCCTTCCTTTAGAAGCTGGTCAGCACCTATTGAAGGTATCAAAATTTATCGATGATTTATTAATCAATCTATATGATGAGGAACCATATTATAATGCAAATTCTATTGAAGACCTTATAGGTTGCCTTATCGTTGGATTAGCCCCTCACACTTCAGTAGGTATAATAGGTCGAGTCATAGGCTTTACAAATTCACAGGTTTGCTTTGCTCACCCATACTGGCACGCTGCAAAAAGAAGAGATTGTGATGGTGATAGCGACTCTGTAATGCTTCTGATGGATATATTCTTGAATTTCTCTGAAAAATTTTTACCAGCCCAAATAGGAGGATTGATGGACGCTCCACTATTACTACAAAGCATCATAATACCAAGTGAAGTTGATGAGCAAGCCCATAACCTAGATATAGCAGAAAAATATCCTATATTTTTTTATGAATCTTCGATGAAGAACGAGCCGCCTCACACTCTTACCAATGCCATAGACATTATCAAGAATAGGTTAAAGAACGAAAACCAGTTCTATGGTCTGGGTTTCACACATGATACAAGCACTATAAGTGTAGAAAGGAATAGGAGCACTTATTCAGTTTTAAAGTCATTTTCCGAGAAGCTCGAAAAGCAGATAGAGCTGGCTATGAAAATCAATGCAGTAGACCCTAACGAGGTCGTATCCTCGGTCTTGAAGACTCATCTCCTTCCAGATGTTATTGGGAATATGAAGGCATACACGTCCCAGAATTTTCGGTGCAAATCATGCGGGGAGCAACATCGTCGAATCCCTCTAAAAGGAACATGCTTGAATTGTGGTGGAGAGTTGCAACCTACCGTTACTAGAGCCTCCATAGAAAAATATCTGAACCTTGGGTTGAAGTTATCGGAAAGATTTAAGATTGATGGATATATTAGAGGTCGCTTCGAGATTGCATCTGAGGAACTCTCATCTCTATTCACCTCAAAGAAAGAAGAAAATCAGCTCGAACTTACAGAGTTCTTTGGTTGACAGAGTAGTCATGATTTTTAAACACTAGGATCGTTCATAGCAATCTTATGGAAGGAAAAAGCCCTGTTTTGACAGTAATGCCTGACACGTTCATTACAGAAGCAGATCCCTCATGTAGACAAGGAACATAAGGAGACTACTAGTGGTAAAGGCAGGAAGATTACTAGGAATAATGACAGAATATTGGTTCTTCAAAATTATAAGAGGATAAATGCAAACCTTATCAGTAAAATATTCGCTTAACGAATTCTGATATATTCATAGGCTTTTCTAACAGAATCGAAGCAGTAATGAACTTTATTGAAGTTCTTACGGAAATCTATGACATCCTTTTTTACTCTCTCAGGATCTTCTCCTTTGACAACGATTCTTGCTATCAATTCAGCTATGTATCCCATATCATTCTCTTTCATGCCTAACCTTGTGCACTCTTGGCTACCTAGCCTTATGCCCCCAGGATTCTGGTAATGCCTATTTTGTTTCAAATCATAAGCCAACAAGTTTCTGTTCAAGATTATGTTCGCTCTCTCTAACTTTTTCTCCAAATCTCCTCCCAAGCCATACTTTGTTATATCGACCAATACTATATGAGACTGAGTGAAACCTTTCTTTTCTCCAAGAACTTGAAAACCTCTCTCATAAAGAGACTGAGCCAGAGCCTTAGCATTCTTTACAACTTGTAAAGCGTAATCCCTACCAAACTCTAAGAATTCAGCAAAGGCTATGGCTTTTCCACAGACATGGTGTAGATGATGATTGCTTACATTTGCTGGAAAGGTTGCTTTCTTTATTATTTCGGCGTATTTATCGAAGGATACTACACACCCTCCTTGAGGACCGAACAAAGTCTTATGAGTACTCATACTCATTACATCTGCTCCTTCTCTAAGAGGGTCTTGGAACAAACCTCCAGCTATCAGTCCAGCCACATGAGCTCCATCATAGCAGACCTTTGCTCCAACTTCATGGAATACATCTGCAAGTTCTTTTAATGGATGAGGTTGAGTCAATACAGATCCGCCAAACATGGCTAACTTTACCTTCTTTCCCTCACTGATTGCTTGCTTTACCTTCTTCTTCGTTTCATCTACATCTATGTTCATTTCATTAACATTAAAGGGAAAGTTTTCAACTTCTAGTCTTGAGACAGAGCCTGCAGTCCCTCCCAATGATTTTCTACCAGTAGATATATGTCCACCACTAGGTATAGATAGAGAGAACATAGTATCCCCAGCATCTGTAAATGCCGTGTATACTACTAAATTGGCGCAAACTCCTGATACAGGTCTAACATCTGCAAACTCTGCTCTAAAGAGCTTCTTCGCTAATTCTATGGCTATTAATTCAACTTTATCAATATAAGTGCATCCTGCGTAGAGCCTCTCACCTGGCCAGCCTTCTGCATATCTACTCCCAAAGTCGCTCATGATAACTTCACGAACTGCTGGGCTAGGAGTGTTCTCGCTTGCTACAAGCGGTATTGAATTGGAGAACCATTTATGATGCTGCTCTATAAGTTGGAAGATTTCATCGTAGTATTCTTTTGGAGCTTTGCTCATCAACTCAATCATCTCTTAACGAGAACTGTTCATTTATTAAAATTTCCTATTAGGAAGTTCAAAAACCAAAACTAATAACATATTTATTTAGCCGCTTTAAGACGTGGAGATTAAAGGTAAAAATTATGGTCACATACAAAGTTCCTGTAATAGCTGGAGATGGCGTTGGTCCTGAAGTTATAGCCGAGGGTAAAAAAGTCCTCGAGGCTGTTGCAGAGGTAGATAGCTTTGATATAGAGTGGATAGATTATCCTCATGGCGCAGAGCATTACCTCTCTACAGGAGAGTTGATCAACGAGGAAACTCTTAAAGAGTTAAAAAAATACAAAGCGATTTATCTCGGTGCTCTTGGCGATCCTAGAATAGAGCCAGGAATTCTTGAGCTTGGTATATTACTGAGGCTTCGCTTTTATCTTGATGAATACGTCAACCTCAGACCTGTCAAGCTCTATGAAGGAATACCGACACCATTAAAGGACAAGAAGCCTAGCGACATCCAATTTTTTGTTATAAGAGAGAATACAGAGGACTTTTACATAGGGCTTGGTGGTAACGTAAAGAAAGGAAAGACTAGGCATGAACTAGACTTGGTTAGAGATATCTACCATGTTCGCTTCGGTTTGGATATAGAATCTGATGCTGATGAAATTGCTTATCAATTAGGAGTTGTAAGTAAGCAAGGTGCAAGGAGGGTCATAGAGTACGCTTTCGAATATGCAAAGAAGCACAATAAAAGTAAAGTTACTAGCGTAGATAAAGCGAATGTTTTGACTCATGTTTATAGCCTTTGGAGAAGAACCCTTGAAGAAGTTGCAAAGAATTATCCTAATATAAAATACGAATTTGCCTTTGTTGATGCTACAGCCATGTGGTTTGTAAAGAACCCAGAGTGGTATGAAGTTATTGTAACACCAAATCTATTTGGCGACATTCTCACAGACTTAGGCGCTATGATCCAAGGAGGCTTGGGCTTTGCCCCAGGTGGGAATATAAACCCAAAAGGTACTTCTATGTTCGAGCCTATTCATGGTTCCGCTCCTAAATATAAGGGATTGAATAAAGTGAACCCGATTGCAACTATCTTGGCAGGTTGTTTGTTGCTAGAGGATTTAGGGCTTGAAAGATCAGCCCTGAAAGTTGAGAAAGCAGTAGAAGAAGTCTTGAGAGAAGGGAAAGTTAGGACTTATGACTTCGGTGGCAACTCTAAGACAAGCGAGGTTGGGGATGCTATAGCAAGGAAAGTGAGAGAATTAAATTTCTAATACAGTAAGATTAACCTTTTATTCTCTTTAATTTATTCAATAATCCGCCTATTTCTATCAACTCAAGGATGAATTCTGGCAGAGGCTGGGCTTGTGCAGATTTATTACTGGTTAAATTCTTAATTTTACCACTCTCCAAATCTAACATCAATTGATCACCATCTTTTACCATATCCCATAAATCTTCACACTCAAGAACTGGTAAGCCAATGTTAATGGCATTCCTATAGAATATTCTCGCAAAGGATTTTGCCACTACTGCTTTTGTGCCAGAGTACTTTAATGATATTGGCGCTTGTTCTCTACTTGAGCCACAGCCAAAGTTCTTCCCTGCAACTATTATTGCATCTTTACTTTTTCCGATAAAAGATGGGTCTATCCCTTCCATGGCATGCTTTGCCAATTCTTTTGGATCCGTCAAAACCATATATTTGCCTGGTATGATGTAATCGGTATTGATATCGTCGCCATACTTTACGACTTTGCCTAATATTTTCATTTTAATCACCCTTGAATGAAGTTGGATCAGTAATTCTTCCTTTTATGGCTGAAACCGCAGCAGTTGCTGGGGATGCTAGATAAACCTTCGACTTTGTGCTACCCATTCTCCCTATAAAGTTCCTATTCGTAGTGCTCAAGCAAACCTCTCCAGACGCAAGAACTCCAAGATGCCCTCCATAGCAAGCGCCACAAGTAGGATTAGCAACAGTCGCTCCAGAGAGGAGAAATATTTCGATAAGCCCTTCTCTCAATGCGTCTAAGAATACATCTTGTGATGCAGGAATTATTAAGAGCCTAGTTCTATCATTGACTTTATTTCCTTTCAGTATCTCAGCAGTTAAGCGCAAATCTTCCATTCTTCCATTTGTACATGAACCTATGAAGACTTGATCCAATTCTACTCCTTCTACTTCTGAAACAGGCTTTACATTATCGACAGCATCAGGACAGGATACTAATGGTAGTAGATCATCAGCATTTAACTCTAAAGACTGCTCATATTCAGCATCTTGATCGCTCTTTGCAATGAAAAATGGTCCATTAACTCTGCCTCTCAAATATTCTAAAGTCTTCTCATCAGCCTCTACTATGCCTGCTTTTCCACCAACTTCTATAGCCATGTTACATATGGTCATCCTGCCTGCTATGCTCATATCCTTAATAGTGGAGCCTTTGAACTCAAGCCCTCTATAATTTGCACCGCTAACTCCTAAAATCTTCGCAACCTTCAAGAATAAGTCCTTAGGCGTAACAAACTTTCTAAAATTACCATCTACTTTTATCTCTATAACTTTTGGGACTTTGAACCATAATCTTCCTGTCATGAACACTGCAGCCATCTCTGTAGAGCCTATACCTGTAGAAAACGCTCCTATTGCTCCATAAGTGCATGTGTGAGAATCAGCCCCTACGACAACATCCCCTGGCTTTACATGCCCTTTCTCTATCATTATTTGATGAGAGATTCCTCCTCTGCCAACATCATAAAAATGCTTTATCTTCTGCTCTCTTGCAAATTCTCTCATTATCTTATGCAACTCAGCAGCTTCTACGCTTGCAGCAGGAATGGTATGATCAAGGACCATGACTATTCTATCTTTATTCCAGACTTCTTTCGCTCCTACCTCATGAAAGTATTTTATCGTTAGATGACCAGTTATTTCATTAACCATGGCACAGTCTATATTAGCTTCGATAATCTCTCCTGGCATTACTTCTTTTTTACCCGATGCTCTACTCAGTATCTTTTCGATTATATTTGCCATAACTTGAGCACTAAAATTATTAACTTAATAAAAATAATGCTATCGGCTTTAGTAAATTTTGCTTACGATCTATTTAGCAAGGCTTTGAGCCTGCTTTCTTTTTATCAGTATTTTATTTATGCCATTTATCATGGCTTCTACGCTTGTTATCACTATATCCTCTCCTGTTGCTCTTGCGGACGCAACATTTCCATTCTTATCCTCAACTTTTATTATCACTTCAGCGAGAGCATCTGAACCTCCTGTAATAGCCTCTAATCTATACTCTTTCAGCTTTATATTTGCTAGACTGTCTGTGACCTTTTGAATGGCTTTGACTGCCGAATCTACAGGTCCTACTCCAGTTTCGGCTGCTACATACTCTTTCCCATCTAGAATCAGCTTTACAGATGCTGTAGGAACTACTTTAACTCCTGTCATAACTGCAAGATCGGCTAGGTTGATGACCTTCTCCTCCTCTGTAGTCTTCCTCATTACAGATCTGGCTATTGCAGACAAATCTGTATCAGTAATCGTCTTCCCTTTATCACCTAATTCTTTCACTTTCTCTACTATCTCCTTAAGTTGATCTTCGTTTGGTTGCCAGCCCATCTCCCTTAATTCAGCCAATATGCCATGAGCCCCTGCATGCTTACCAGCCTGAATCCATCTCTTTCTTCCTACTAACTCTGGTTCTATAGGTTCATAAGTCAAGGGCATGGATAGTACACCATGAGTGTGTATGCCAGATTCGTGACCAAAGGCATTATCGCCCACTATGGCTTTGTTTGGCTGAACTATTATTCCGGTCAATTCTGAGACAAGTTTTGAAGTTTCGTATATCAAACGAGTGTTTATTCTTGTCTTCTTTCTATACAATGAATGTAAAGCCATAACGACTTCTTCTAACGATGCATTGCCCGCTCTTTCTCCTAAACCATTGACAGTTACATGAGCCCTTACTGCACCAGCCTCTATTCCCGCTAGAGTATTGGCTACAGCCATTCCAAAATCATCATGACAATGTAGGCTTATGGGTAATTTTACTGTCTTTTTGATCTCACCAACAAGTTGATAGATTCTTGCTGGAGTTATTATGCCAACCGTATCTGGTATATCTATCCTATCTGCACCAGCGTCTTCAACAGCCTTGAATACTTGCTTGAGATAATCTAGATCAGACCTAGTCGCATCTTCTGCCGAGAATTCAACTTGAACACCATGGCTCTTGGCATATTCAACGCCTTCTATGGCTTTCTGTAAGGCTTGTTCACGAGTCAGCTTAAGCTTATAATTTAGATGAATGTCAGACGTTGCTATAAATACATGAATACATCCAACCCCACAACTTAAAGCAGCGTCTATATCACTTTTGTTCACTCTTGCCAATCCACATATTTCTGCATTCAATCCTTCTTTGACAATGAGCTTGATAGCCTCCATCTCTCCTTTAGAAGCTATGGGAAAGCCTGCCTCTATAGTATCTACGCCGAGCTTATCAAGTTGACGAGCTATCTCTAACTTTTCTTCTGGTGTAAGAGATACCCCTGGAGTCTGCTCCCCATCTCTTAAAGTTGTATCAAATATCTTGATGTAATCTTCAGAACTCATTTTTCTATCCCTGCCATCTTTCTTATGAGCTTTCCTACTTCCTCTATCTTATGATCAGATATTTCTTTCATCAAAGAGTTTAACCTCCTTCTGCTCTCTTCAGGTTTACCAGTCCAGTCTTTAGCAAAATTTCCATTTTGAACATCCTTCAAAATCTTCTTCATATTCTCTCTAACATGTTCATCAATAACCTTTGGGCCTACTGTTAGTCCTCCATACTTTGCAGTATCAGATACTATCTTCAGCATGCCAGTAAAACCGCTATTATAGACCAAATCCATGATCAACTTCATCTCGTTACAGACTTCAAAATATGCCAACTCTGGTTGATAGCCTTCCTCAACAAGAACTTCAAATCCCTTCTTGATCAGAGCTATGAGCCCGCCAACCAAAACTGCCTGCTCACCGAATAGATCGGTTTCAGTCTCTTCCTTGAAGGTCGTTTCTAAAACACCTGCCCTTGTGCAACCCATGGCTTTACTCATAGCTAGAGCAATTTCCTTTCCTTTACCTGAATAATTTTGAGCAACAGCAATCAAAGCTGGAATACCAAAGCCACTTACATACGCATCTCTAAGGCCCTTCCCAGGACCCTTAGGTGCCACCATTATCACATCAGTATAATGAGGAGGGACTATTTGCTTAAAATGAATGTTAAATCCATGAGAGAACCCTATGGCTTTTCCTTTTTTCATAAATTTAGCTATCTGAGATTTATACACAACAGGCTGTTCGAGATCGGGAATCAACATGTGAATTATATCCCCCTTTTCTGCTGCTTCGGCTATTGTGTATGGTTGAAAACCATCAGCCTTCGCTTTACTCCATGAAGCTCCATCAGGTCTTAACCCTAACAACACATCTAGACCTGAATCTCTCATATTCAAGGCTTGGGCTCTTCCTTGACTACCATAACCTATAACCGCTATCTTCTTTCCTTCTAAAACTCCTAAATCAGCATCAGCATCATAGTATATCTTGGCCATTTTCTCAACCTCTAACCAAGGCCGTTATGCCAGTCCTAGCTATTTCCTTTATGCCGAAAGTTGTTGCCAGAGTTAAGAAGGCATCTATTTTGTCAGGAGTTCCAGTAATTTCTACCATCATCGACCCTATTGAGACATCTACTATCCTACCTCTGAATATGTTAACAAAATTTATTATATCAGATCTGGCTTTTGCATCCGCTACATGAAGCTTAATAAGGGCTAATTCTCTAATTACAGTGTTCTGTGGGTTTAATACGCTAATTTTAATTACATCTATAAGTTTGCCCAACTGCTTGACCAACTGCTCAACAATTGGTTCATCTCCATTTATGGTTATAGTCATCCGAGCCAAGTCCTTACGTTCTGTAGGTCCAACCGATATACTATCAATATTAAACGCTCTTTTTCTGAACATATTTGATGCTCTGTAAAGAACTCCCGGCTTATTTTCAACTATCGTTGATATAATATAATTTTTTTCTTCTTTCTTTTCCAAAGTTATCACCTCAATAGATTATCTCCCTAAGTCCTTTTCCTGCTGGTATCATAGGGAAGACATTCTCCTCAGGAGGTATAGGAACATCTATGACCGTTGTCACATGACTTTCTAATGCCTGTTTTACAGCCTTTTTGAACTCATCAATAGAATCAACACGAAAGCCTTGGGCTCCGAAGGCTTCAGCCAGTTTTACAAAATCGGGGCATTCTCCTAACTCGACTGCTGAATACCTCCTATTGTAAAACAATCTTTGCCATTGAGCTACCATGCCTAACATTGAATTGTTTAGGATAACCACTGTAACAGGTATATTTTCAGAGACAGATGTGGCAAGAGAATTGGCTGTCATAGTAAAGCTACCATCACCAGCTATATCAAAAACTGGAACATCAGGTCTAGCAACTTTCACTCCAATGGCAGCTGGGAAGCCAAAGCCCATAGTTCCTAAACCTCCTGAGCTTATGAAGGTTCGAGGCTTGTAGACCTTAAAATATAATGAAGCCCACATCTGATTTTGGCCTACCTCTGTAGTTACTATAGCATCAATTGGCAACATCTCTCTCAACTCCTTTAAAACTTTCTGAGGCACTAAATCCTTCTCTTGATTAATCTTCACTTTATCCCTTAACTCATCTTTTATCTGCTGAATCCTTTTTGACCAAAGACTACTTTCCTTTTTCTCTAAGCGTTTTGACAATGAGTTGTGTAATTCAATGAGGGTCTTGCCCACATCACCAACTATGGGCACGTCTATTGCTCTATTCTTTCCTACTTCTGAAGGGTCTATATCGATTTGTATTATCTTTGCATCAGGACAGAACTCGTCTATCTTACCAGTAGATCTATCTGAGAACCTCGTACCTACAGCTAATAAAACATCAGCTTCAAGGATTGATTTGTTTGCCTCAAGTGTACCATGCATGCCTATGACCCCGAGAGATAGTGGATGGTTCTCAGGGAAGCTACCTTTGCCCATGAAAGTTGTTGCAACAGGAGCCAATAAAAGCTCGGATATAGCTTGTAGATTTTGTGAGGCATTGGAAATTATAACTCCTCCCCCCGCCAATATAAAGGGCCTTTCAGCTTTCGTGAGTAATTCCGTAGCCTTTTCGATTTGAAGTGGATGAGGCGATATATTAGGTTTATAACCTCTAATTTCAATCTTCTCTGGAAAATCCATATCAGCAACTTCTGTCTGCACATCTTTTGGAAGGTCTATCACTACTGGACCAGGCCTTCCCGTTGAGGCTATTTGGAAGGCCATCTTTACAGTTTCAGGGATTTCAGAAGCATGCCTTGGTTGAAAATTATACTTGGTTATAGGAGTTGTTATCCCTATTATATCTGTCTCTTGAAAGGCGTCTTTGCCTATCATCGCCCTTGGGACTTGGCCTGTTATGGCAATTATTGGAGAAGAATCCATGTAAGCATTCGCTATCCCCGTTACTAAGTTGGTAGCACCAGGACCTGAAGTTGCCATGCAAACTCCTACTTTACCACTTGCTCTAGCATAACCCTCTGCCATATGTGCTGCTGATTGCTCATGCCTAACAAGAATATGCCTTATCTTTGAGTCACGAAGCACATCATAGACTGGCATTATAGCCCCGCCTGGTAAGCCGAATATAACATCTACTTTCTCTTTGTATAAAGCTTCAATGAGGGCATGAGACCCAGACATTTTAACCATGATCATATCCTCCTAAAAGAGACCTACAAGCAAGGAGCGCAAGTAGGCTCATTGCAAGACAACGGAGGACAAAAGAACTACTTTCAGCAAAACCTCTAGGCTAAGAACACTTCCTTGGTATTTGTAATCGATCTCAACGTCCTCCATAGATCGTCTTGTGGTAAAGGGTAGATTGCAATTAATAAACATATTGGTGAGTCTGCCTAGACGCAAATATATGGGGCAATTAACGTAAAATATGCTATCTCCACTCATCGTAGCATTTCCTACACAAATATAAGCCTGCACCTATATAGATCTCGTCAAGTCTTCTAATGTTCTTTTTACAAAGGTCACAAGTGACTATTTCTTCCGTCCTTTGGTAAGGGATATCCTTTGGGTATTTGACGAAGGATTCCATCATCCTTTGAAATTTGAACCTTTTATATATTTTTTTAGCGAAAGAAGGAAAGCATATATGGAGTTTGATATTATCAAGTCTCAATGATGAGAATGAGCAAGCCTGCAAAGTTGAAAGACAAGATTGAATGGAGTTGGGGAAACTCGCCCATCCTTCTCCCTCTTGCCTATGAGCACCGTGAGTGGAACTCTATCAACACAGCCTTCTATTTAGCAGAGTATTCAGGCTCGAAGGTCATTGTCTTTCACGTAAAAACTGAGGTGAGCGATAAATCCATAAGAGAAAAAACTTTGAAAAGTGTCGACGAATTTGCAACTTGCTTTAACGTAAATTACGAAATTAAGGAGACACAAACTTTAGTCTCTTCAAAGGATATTGCAAAGATTTCAGACAAAATAGCTATTGCAGCAAAAGAGTATAGGTGCCAAGCTGTAGTCATGTCAGCATACAAAGAAGGTTTTGTTAGAGAGTTTTTTGGAAGAATCTCTGATCGCGTTGCTAGAAAGGCAGAATGTGATGTAGTACTTGTGGAAACACCAAGGACAGGCATGAGCATTCCAAGACAGATAAAGGAGATAGTGATCCCGATCTTAAAAGACGGATTCACTCCAGCCCCTCTCATCATTGCAGCTGCTTTAACAAGTTCTGCCTCTATACCTGATTATGAGTTGTTAGTTACAAGAGTAGTGAATATACCTTTAACAACATCGATGGATGCCATAGAATCAACAAAGTTCTTTCATAAAGTAGAGGCTACTTTTTCTCAAAAGATAGCTGTTGCTATAGGCTCCTTAGGTAGACTCTTCAGCCCAAAGCTCTTAGCTGTTAGGGATGTAGGTGTTGATGTGGCAGACTATGCGAAAGAAACTAAGGCGGACATGATCATCATGGAGAGCAATAAACCTAGTAGGCTTGGTCCTATAATGACAAAAGACGAGTATGCTATCATTAGGAGAGCCCCTTGCATTACATTAGTGGTCTTCCCAGCAAAAAGGATCGCTTTATAGCTAAATTTTAGAGCCCCATTAGAAGGAGGCTGAGTTTGTCTATAACAGTATTTCTAATCGTTTATTATTTACCCTTTTAAACTGGTGATAGTTTGAGCAAGGATGACAGTAGGGTCGCTCTGAAAAGGGTAATAGGAACCTACTCTGCCTTCAGCATGGGCTACGCAGACATAGGTGCCGATATATACATAGCAATAGGATTAATAGCCTTCTATGCTGGCAGTGCTGCTCCATTAGCCTTCCTTTTAGCGTCTATTACATACATAATAACTGGCTTATGCTATGCTGAATTAGCATCTACATATCCTGTAGCTGGGGGCGCCCAATTCTTCTCGATGAAGGCTTTTGGAAATTCCCATGGATTCTTAGCAGGCTGGGGGCTTATGCTCGATTACACTATATGTATAGCCCTCTTTTCTTTGGCATCTGTGGGCTATCTTAGCTATGTAGTCCAGACCTTTTTTGGTACAAGTATACTTCTTCAATCTCCCTACTATGGCTTAGTGGCAATAACATTGATCTTGGGACTGATAATATTGAATATCATCGGTATTAAATGGTCTTCGAATTTTAACGTTATTCTTGTAACAATCAGTTTGATAACTATTTCCCTATTTTTATTGCTCGGTCTCCCAACAATAGTTATCAACGGCGGGATAGAGAGATGGGCTTTAGATCTGGGTAAGATAGGCGATACTCCTAGTTGGAATAACTTCTTATATGCAACTTCTCTTGCCATGGTCTCTTATATAGGTATAGAATCTATCTCTCAAGCTGCAGAGGAGACAAAAAATCCAGCCAAGGTAATACCTAAAGCAACAAAATGGACTATAATCTCGATAGTGCTCTTCACTATCTTGGTCTCATTAGTATCAGTGACATTGTTGCCTTCGTCTCTTGTGGGAGAACACTCTCAAAACCCTCTTATCATCCTTGCTAACGCCCTTCCCTTCATAGGAGGAATATTATCTATATGGATTGCTTTTGTAGGTTTTACAGCTTGCTATGTTTCTACAAATACAGGAGTAATAGGCGTCTCAAGAGTTGCTTTTTCCATGGGAAGGTTGAGACTCTTCCCAAGAAGCTTTGCAAGGATACATAGCAAATATTACACTCCATACATAACCATAACACTCTTCTCACTCATAGCATGTCTTCTTATACTCATAAATACTGGTCTTGAAGGCGTTGACCTCTTATCACTAATTGCATCTCTTTATAACTTTGGAGCCTTGATCTCATATATGTATGTCAATCTATCAACAATAGCACTAAGGTTTAAAGACAATTCTGAAAGGGCGTGGAAAGTTCCTTTGAACATTACTATAAGAAGAGGAGGGAAGAAGTATTTGCTTCCTATACTCCCATTCTTTGGATTTATTTCTTGTCTCTTTATCTGGATCATAGTAGTAGGCACTCATGAAGTAGGAAGGTTGCTAGGGGGCTTATGGTTCTTGGTAGGAATAATAATGTATTTTATCCAAAAGAAGCGCATAAAGAAAATAGAGAACAATAGCACTTAACCCACATTTATATAAGTTCTTTAATTAATATCATCATGAATATGCCAAGAAAAATGAGAAGCGATGCTATAAAATATGGAATAGAGAGAGCTCCCCACAGATCTCTCTTAAAAGCATTAGGGGTTACTGATGAGAATCTGAAAAAACCCTTTGTAGCAGTAGTCAATAGCTACACATCCATAGTGCCAGGACACGTTCACTTGAACATGATTGCTGATGCTGTCAAATCTGGCATTGAAACGGCAGGAGGCGTACCATTTGAGTTCAACACCATAGCCATTTGTGACGGATTAACTATGGGTCATGAGGGCATGAGGTACTCCCTTCCTTCTAGAGAAGTGATAGCTGATTCTATAGAGCTCATGATTCAAGCCCATAGATTCGATGGCATGGTGATGATAACGAACTGTGACAAGATAACACCAGGGATGCTAATGGCTGCTGCTAGGCTTGACATTCCTTCTATCTTCGTTACTGGAGGACCTATGCTTGCAGGCTTTTACAAAGGTAAAAAGGTCGGTCTAATCAACGTCTTTGAAGCTATTGGTAATGTAAAAGCTGGGAAAATGGATGAAAACGAGCTTAAGGAATTAGAAGATGTAGCCTGCCCTTCTTGTGGCTCTTGCAGTGGTCTGTTTACAGCCAATACCATGGATTGCATAACTGAAGCTATGGGCATGTCCTTACCATATTGCGCCACTTCACTTGCTATAGATTCATCAAAAATCAGAATTGCCAAGAAGTCTGGAGAGAGGATCATTAACATGATCTACGATGATCTTAAACCATCAAAAATAATGACGAAAGACGCCTTTGATAACGCTATCGCCATAGACATGGCTCTAGGAGGATCGACGAATACTGTTTTACATTTGACAGCTATAGCTAAAGAAGCTGGGATAGACTTGGATTTATCAACCTTTGATGAAATAAGCAGAAGAATTCCTCATATATGTGACGTTTATCCTAGTGGTTCTTACATGTTAGAAGACCTTGATAGAGCTGGCGGAATTCCTGCTGTGATGAAAAATATACATGAATTCTTACATCTCGATGCCATTACTGTTACTGGTGAGAGTATCCGCAAGAATATAGAGAATGCAAAAGTTTTAGACGATAAAGTGATTCGACCCACAAGTAAGCCTATACACAAAGAGGGAGGGATAGCAATTTTGAGAGGAAATCTTGCTCCTAAAGGTGCTGTGATAAAGACTGCAGCCATATCTAAAGAAAACTTACACTTCAAGGGACCAGCAATGGTTTTTGACTCTGAAGAGAGTTGCATAAAGGCTATCTTTAATGAAAAAATAGAGGGTAAAGTGATAGTCATTCGTTATGAAGGACCCAAAGGTGGACCGGGCATGAGGGAGATGCTTTCTCCTACATCAGCCATAGTGGGTTTGGGTTTGAGCAACTCGGTTGCATTGATAACTGATGGTAGATTCTCTGGTGGCACTAGAGGACCATGCATAGGGCATGTATCTCCTGAGGCTTTTGAAGGAGGACCCATAGCAGTTTTAAAGAATGGCGATATTATAGAGATAGATATACCAAAACGCCTTTTAGAAGTAAAACTATCAGAGGAAGAAATAAATGATCGCTTAAAGCATTGGAAGCAGCCTGAGCCTAAAGTCAAATCTGGCTATCTTTTAAGATACTCTCAAATGGTAAAGTCGGCAGACCTGGGTTGCATATTAAGTAGATAAAATCTACAACAAAATTATCCTATTTAAGAAGAGATAGAACTTGTCACTTAATGAGATATCTGAAGAAATCAAAACATGTAAGCTCTGCCCTTTACATAAGAGTAGAAAAAATACTGTTCCAGGCGAAGGTTCAAGCAAGGCTAAATTGATGCTGATAGGAGAAGCGCCAGGAGTAGAAGAGGATGAGCAAGGAAGACCCTTTGTAGGTAGGGCTGGTAAGATTCTTGATGATGCTTTAAAATATGCAAACCTTAACAGAAAGGATTTGTTCATAACGAGCGTAGTTAAGTGCAGACCTCCTAGTAATCGCATACCAACTTTACAAGAAATAAAGACTTGCAACCCTTACTTGAAAAGGCAGATAGATATGATAAAGCCGAAAGTGATATGCTTATTGGGAAACATAGCCTTACAAACCTTTTTCAAGAAAGTATCCATAAGCAAGTTAAGAGGCAAGGCTATAGAAAGGGATGATCAAACTTACTTCTGCACTTATCATCCCGCAGCAGTTCTTTATAATGCAAATTTGAAATCTAAAATCTATGAAGATATGATGAGAATAAGGAAATTGATTAAAAAATCTTAATATGGCTTACTAACAGTCATTTTTGCACACTAGATTTTAACTCTTTTATCCTATCATCTATATGGCTTATCATATCATTAAATAAAGTCGCTAATCGCTGAAACTCTGCTTTAAGCTTCTCTAATGCTTCTATCTTCTCTTCGATTGATGCTTCTTCATTCAAAAGTAGAACTCTAATGGCTGGCATCACTCCTAGAGGTTGATCCACTCCTTCTATAATCTTTAGTTCTGCAAGCTCCTTTGATATCCAGTTTCTAGTAAATGAAACTAACTCAAAATGTTTTTCCACTGCTTTTTTAAACACATCTTTACCCTTATTCGTTATCTCATAAACCTTCTTCCTCTCTTCAGCCCTCCACTCCCCTTTTATGATTCCTTCCTCCTCCAGTTCTTTAAGGGCGGGATAAAGTCCTCCTGTTGTGGGTGTTATCACGCCCAATGTTAACTCTTTTATAAGCTTCATCATCTTATATCCATGTAACGGTCCTCTCGTCAATGCGAATAATGCTGCAAGTTTCAGGTAACCTTTCTGCATCTGCCTGCTCCAGAGGGATGCTATTTCTTCTGACTTGAGGACCATCCTAATGCCTTACCAAGATAATAAATCGATATTTATATAAGTTTGCTATATATAGGGGAGCAACATATTAAAAGGTAAGAAAATGTTTAGGACAGCCAGATTCGCTTTCACTATGGCTAGGCGAAGCATCACTCGTAGGAAGTTCAGATCAGCCCTTACAATACTAGGAATCATCATAGGCATCTCTGCTGTTGTTTCCTTGATGACTTTGGGTATTGGAATGCGATCTCAAGTTGAGAGTACACTAAACGAAATGCTTGGGGCAGGTATTATCATAAACAGTGGCACTTATGGCATAGACATACCTGAGCACGTTCAATCTTATATATCACAAGTTCCAGGAGTAAACAAATCCATACCCATAGTAATGTCGATGGTTTACATAAGCAATAAACCATACACGGTAGTAGGCATCGACCCAGTACAGGCAAGCGAAGTGTATCAGGTAACCCTTGAAGATGGGAGAGGGTTAAGGCAAGGAGACGATGATGCAGTAGTCCTAGATAGCACAATAGCATCAAATCTAGGTGTAAAAGTCAACGATACAGTAACCTTTAGCACTCAAGCAGGGGGAGTTGGGAAGACCTTCAAAGTTATTGGGATTATACGTCCTATGGCTGGTTTTGGGCAGTTTGTAAGCATAGGTTGTTTTATAACTCTTGATGCTGCTCAAGATTTCTTTAATACTCATGACCGTGTATCTTCAATTCTGATAAGACTTGACGATCCTAACCAAGGAGAGCAAGTTGAAGCTATTCTTAAGCAGATGTTTCCTGATGCCAGCATATTAAGTCAAGAGGAGATAATGAGTAACATAAACCAGGTTATGAGCACTATAGATGGAGTCCTTCTTGGCTTAGCCTCGATAAGTCTGATGGTAGGTGCTTTAGGAATAATGAACACGATAATGATGTCTGTTCATGAGAGGAGGAGGGAGATAGGGATGCTGAAGGCTGTTGGAGGTGAGAGATGGCATGTTCTTATCATCTTTCTCTCAGAAGCTCTGCTTATCAGCCTCATTGGGGGTGTTTTTGGCTGTATATTCGGGCTTGGTGGTGTTTATCTCATACAATGGTTTGTAAAGACTCTTGGGCTTAACATAATAGTTCCTTTACTTATCTCCCCACAAATACTAGCATTAGGATTAATAGCAGCGTTAGCTGTTGGAAGTATTGCAGGCTTTTATCCATCTTGGAAAGCAGCGAACGTAAGACCTGTGGAGGCTTTAAGATATGAGTAATGTGGTCGAACTTCGAGACGTGGTCAAGACGTATGACCTTGGCGACAACATAAAAGTGGATGCCCTTCGTGGCATCAATCTAACCATAAAAAGAGGAGAATTTGTATCTATTATGGGTCCATCTGGCTGTGGCAAGACAACCCTCCTGAATATTATTGGTGGGCTCGACAGCCCAACAGATGGTCAAGTCATCATAGATGGAATCGATATTACCCACATGAGTGAGGGAGAGCTAGCCCGCATAAGGCGTGAAAAGATCGGTTTTATCTTTCAAACTTTCAATTTAGTGCCATTGTTAACAGCTTTGGAAAACGTCCAGATTCCAATGATATTCGCAGGAAGATTCTCTAATTCTGAAATAAAAGAGAGAGCTATAGAACTTCTTCGTTTAGTTGGACTTGAGCATAGATTGCACCATAGACCCACTCAAATGAGCGGGGGAGAGCAACAGAGAGTAGCAATAGCTCGCGCTCTAGCCAACGAGCCTTCGATAATCTTAGCAGACGAACCTACTGGAAATGTTGATAGAGAGACAGGCTGGAAGATAATACGCCTCATAAAAGGCTTGAATGAGACCTTAGGGCAGACCTGTATAATGGTCACTCATGACCCTACTATAGCCCAAATATCAGAAAGAATCATATATATGCTCGATGGACAAATAATTCCAGAACCACCTAAACTGACCATAAATCCCTCTTCAAGCATGTTAGCAGACGAGCGTCGGCAGATGCTCTTGGCTGAACTCAAATGGTTAGAAGCATCAATAAAAGGTCTTGAAGTGAGGAAGAATAGATTAAATCAAGAATCTTATGCCCAAGTTAAGTTAGGATATGAGAAGCAGTTAGAGAGACTGAAAAAAGTAGTACAAGAAGAATATGAAAAGAGAAGATCAAAATGAAAAAAATCTCATCTTTCTTTATCTTTATGATTTTATTTTCTACAGTATTTATAGCACCGATTCAAATTGCACAAGGATCATCTTCACAAAATGATAATGGCGTAGAGCCTAAACTCTTGGTCAAAAAGAGCGAAGTGATAGAGGCAAAGTATTCACCTTTGGGCAATTTGACATCAAAAGTGATAAGCACCTCATTCGAAATCTATAACAATAGCTCTCAAAGCTTCACTGTTGATATAATAGACCGCATAGACTCGATAAATGCTTCAACTCTGAATATGCTCTATGGTACTCCAAATCCTAATGAAATTAAAACCTTCGGAAGCCTTACTCAAATTATATGGAAGAGTGTAACAATAGGACCTAATGTTAGGATAAAGTACCAGTATCTTGCTGATAGTTTGAAAGAGATACCAGTAAAAGTTGATGAGAAGATATTGATAAACGGAGAGCCAGCGAAGATGAAGAAATTAGGAGAGCTATATACCATTGATGCGAATGTTTCAGATACAATAACCCTTCAGTTCACGCTGAACAATACTGCCCAAGAGCTTTACACGAACAAAGGTAATGTATTACCTCCCGTTGCATCCATATTTACGGCAACTCTCTCAGAAGATAACTTCTCAAATTTGAAGACAGAACCAGATACCAACTCTACTTCTGTTATAGCTGGCAAGTCTGTAATGACTTGGTATGTTTTTCTTGAAGAATCTCAAGTCAACTTCACCATTTCAGCAAGGGTATCGAAAGTTGGACCATGGGGAGAGGTTGTCATCGATCCAGTTTCTATTCAGATACCTTCAGATACCTCTCTTATTGAAATGCAACTGGAAAGAGCCATAGATAATATTGACACAATGATAGGTATGATGGAGAATTTTACGAATGCAATGTCTGGATTTAGTGGTGCTTTTGGTGGCATAAGCTCTGTTTTAAAGCAGATGGCAAATGCGATAGATGGCGTAGAACAATATCTTATATCACTATCTAATATGAATCCCCCAATATCAGGAGCATTAAGCCCTGCAATTAAATCTCTAGATCAGATCAAGCAAGGTCTTTACAAGTTAGCAGGTAGTCTTGCTTCTGCCTCCTCTTCAACACAACAAAGTGTAAAAGAATTGAAAGATCCTATAATGGATCTAAAAGGTGAAAAGGAAGACTTAGAGGATACGATACTCGCTCTTAACTATGGTAGAAACAAGCCCTATGACTTAGAGGTCAAAAATTCAGAAAATTCTCAAAACTCAGAAATCCAATTTGACATCTGGAAAGGATACACCGAGAATTCTTGGATGATAATGAGAGCAGACATTACGAATTCTGAAAATTACTCAAAGATGGTTAATGGATTATCTATTCAGATGAAGGCTAATGGAGAGCTAATTCAACCAACTCGTATAGAAGTTTTAGTGTCTCCAGTCATAAAAGGTTGGCAGTATCCTGCTAAATGGCAGGCTTTTAATTTGACAGAGCTAAAACAGATCGGTCTGGAATACGATTCAGAAAGCAGTACCTTATACCTATGGTCCATGAAAAGAGTTAATGCTAGTTCTAGTGAAAACTTGTTAGTGGATTGGTTAAATCGCCCTCTTCGCATAATAGTAGAGAGCAATACTAAACCAGAAGTTTTCTACAATCTGGATATAGCGGACTTGCCAGATGATGTTAAAATTGAGTCTACAGAGAGCCAAAGTGTATATTCGATTGCTCAGCCTCATCTTTTAATTCAAAATGTGACATGGGTGCAACCGCCGCCTCCATTACCACCTCATAAAGATTGGTTCACAATAATAGTTGAATTCTTGCAAAAGCCAGAAGTTCAATTACTAATCATAATATCTTTGTCAGCAATAGTCTTAGTAAGTGGTATCTATATAATGAGAAGAAGATTTGTAAGAAGGAAAGCTATAGCTCCAGAGGGAATGACCATTGATGAACTAATAAAAGAGATAGAAGATATGAAGAAGAAGCTAAAAGGCGAAGAAGAGCCGAAGGGTTAGTGAATTCTAAATTTTCGCTTTGTCTATTTTTGCCTAAAACTAAAATATTGGTCAAAGAGTACGCTACAAGTTGCAGAATGACCAGTATTAAAGCGATCTTTATGCCTCATTTATTGGTGGCAATCTCTGTCATCTAAACCGTTCTAGCCTTTTAGTTAGAGTTAATGTTCATACCCTTTCTTTTCTTCGCCATGCTCTTTACCGCCCTTTATATATGTGTATAAGTTATGTGAATATAATACAAAACCGAGCATTGCTTGAATATACTCTCTTGCAGCATCTACATTGTTTTCATCATACTTCCTCCAAGCCATAGCATGCTTGAACCTTTTTTGCAGTTCTTCTTCAACAGCATGTGAAATAACTTCTATTACTTCTTTTGCATCTCCTTTCTCTATGGCTTTTTCTGCCTTTAGCACTATAGGACCCCAGTCAAGCCCTGCAGGCTTCAATCCTGTATAAGGCGCTCCTTCTCCCTCTCTGTGCAAACGAACAGCAGTTTCGAAGAACCAATAATCAGCAAGTTCAGCAACTTCTCTCCCTTGCTTTCTCACGCGTAGAGTTTTTTCAAAAGCCTTCTTTAAATCATATTCAGCTTCTTTAGGCACCCAAGGAAGTATGAAGTTAACATTTCCAGTATCCAAAGCCCTTTTCGCAGCCTTAACAACAGGTCCATCCATAGTATCACAATGGGGTGGCATACTTTTACCTCCGAATAAACATGTAATTTTTTCTTTATATGCATAACTATTGTTCATTATATAGCGAAAATAAAACTATCTAAAACTATCTGGTGCTCCGGCCGGGATTTGAACCCGGGTCAACGGCTATAGGTAATAAATCCCCGCTCAACTCGAGAGGCCGCTATGCTTGGCCGGACTACACCACCGGAGCAAAAACTGATAAATTAGTAGCAATACTTTACTTTTGCGATCAAAAACTGGTCTTCAACAAAGATTTTACTGCTAACTTTATATCTGAAGCTTTAACTGTCTTTCTGCCAGCATGGATGGCAAGTTCTATAGCCTGCCTTGCCAATAGCCCTCCAATCTCTTCAAGAGAAGCCCTTAGCTCTTCAGCAGCATCGTCTCCAACTCTTTCTGCCCCTGCTTTCTTTATTATGCGATAAACAGCTGCCAATCCAAGCTCTGCATTAGAAGTCTTTTTCATGTTTTAATGCAAAAATTAATTCGTATTTAACTTTATTTACATCATTAAGATTAAAATAAGCTCAATGAATTGCTATGGCAATAAAGCTCGTCGATGCCCACATACACCTCTCAGACCCAGACTTTAATAAAGAACTATCATACATAATAGCCTTCTTGAAAAATTCCAATATGATATTACTTTCAAACTCTATGGATTTAGAATCTTCTATCAAAACTTTAGAATTATCTAAATCTCTTCAAGGTAAATTGCTACCTTTCATCGGTATACATCCATGGTCAGCCCAAAGTGAGAATCTTGAAAATTTTGAAGTCTTCTTGAACAAAGAAAAGAATCTCATAAAGGGCATAGGAGAGATAGGGTTGGATAGAAAATACGCTCAAAATGAAGAAGCCTACAAAAGACAAGTATCTGTATTCAAAAAGCAGTTGGAATTTGCTGAAAAACTTGAAAAACCAATCTCTATTCACTCAAGAGGTTCTCAAAAGGATGTAATAGACATACTTTCATCTTTTGAACTGAAGGGAGTATTGCTTCATTGGTTCTCTGGCGACTATCAACAATTGAACAGAGCCATGGATAAAGGCTATTACGTATCCTTTGGACCTACTATAATCTATTCAAAAAGGTCAAGAGATTTGGCTGAGAGAACTTCAAAAGATTTGATACTAACAGAGACAGACGGTCCAGTAAGGTATGCTTGCTTTGATAACAAACCTGCTCTCCCAACCTTTCTTCCTAGCGTAGTCTTTGCTTTATCTTCTATAATAAAATTAAACTTTTATGAAACTGCTGAATTAGTTTTAAAGAACTCATCATCATATATGAACATGAAACTTTAAACGAAAGATTATTCTTAAAGTATGTGTATTCAAGTTAGCCTTAATGTCGACTAAAGAGTACCGTGACAGAATATACATAAGAAAAGATATAATATTGAAGTTGGTCCAATACGGTACTCTAAACCAGACAGCATTGTTAAGCTATTGTGGCTTGAACCTTCAGAAGCATAAAGAAATAATTGATGAGATGGAGAAGAAAGGACTGATCGCTAAAACTGAAGAGCAGTGGGGAAGTAAAAAAGTAATCAATTATAAAGTAACGGAAAAAGGTAGGCAATTTTGCAAGATGATCCTTGAGCCTTATGAAGCCATGTTCCCAAGGAGTAAGCGTGATAGTCAATGAACTTAGTTTCGGAAGTGATTTATCTTAGGATGATAAAATAGGTGGTAGAATTGGGAAAAGATGAGAAGAATGAAGAAAGGACGAGCCTGTTAGAGACTATAGATGATTTGATATACCATATGAACGATGCCCGATTAACATTCATTATAATGAGCATATCTTCTTTTATCATAGCCCCCATAGCGATAATAGTGGCATTGGTCTTCATTTTTCATCCAGCCTTAATACGCCTAATGTTGATAAGAGAGCCAGTCTTTGGAATAATTTTTACGATTTACATCATCTTCACAGTGATAGCATCTTTGATATGGTTATACGTAGGATTAAGAGAGTACAGATTCTTATCAAAGTGGAATGAGCGTTTTAAAAAATACACATCATTAAAAGAAAGGATAGACAGAGAACTTCAGAAAGAGTAAGTTAACAAAGTTCCTTAACATTGTCCCGCAACTGACTAATTATTAGATACTTTATAGTTTAAAGAGGTGATTTTATGAACAGAAGGCAAAAGATAGCACTATCATCGATAGCCTTGGTATTGGTGGGAATAGTAGGCGTATCTGTCTTTGTAGTTCCAGCCTTAGCCGACAATATTGAACAAATGCAAGCCTTCACAAACAATGCTGAGCAGGCAGATCATATTTTCGAAGTAAGCACCATCAAGGGCGAAGCACGCCTCAATGGAGAAGTCTCTAGTGCATCTATTGCGTTCTCTATAATAACATACGGTGAACCTATACAGGTTAGGAATCACACGATAAGAATCTTCAAGGTAACAGAAGGAAGCCTAACTATAGGTGAAACAACTTACCAGATGAATCCAGAGACTTGGGAAGGGATAGCATCGATGAACGGTAGAAGGTTCGTAGCTTTAGGAGACGTGGTTGAAGGTGAGAACGAGTTCGTTTTGGTCCTACATGGAATTGCAATAGCGCACTTCTCAGACGGTACAGTGTTCAGAGTAGATGGCACACTTAGAGGAGAAAATGTTCCAAACTACCACCTAATCTTCTTAGTGCTCGTGACTCCCACACAATAAAGGCTATCCATCTTTTTATTTCTGACTAAACCTTTTTTTGACAAAATAATAAATTGCACCTGCAATTAAACCTGTAGCTCCTATAACCCCAGCGTCTGGTGAGACAAAAAGAGTGAGAATTAACAATGCGAGACACGTGAATATTCCCAAAACTGGCACAACTTTTGGGTATAACTTCTCTCGAGCTTTCAATCTTAAAGCAGAAATGTTAGCAATAGCATAATAGAAAAGTATAGCAGAGGTGCTTATGGCTACAACTCTTGTGAGGTCTATGAGCAAGACAAGCAAAGCCATAGAGATGCCTACAATCCAGACTGAATAATAAGGTGTATTATATTTTTGATGCAATCTGCTCAAGGCTTTTGGAAAGT
>JARVKD010000017.1 GCA_029775875.1 Nitrososphaeria archaeon | reverse complement strand
GGCAAATGTCGGACTTGGTATAAGAACATCTTTTTCTGAGAGAGGAGTATCTTTGAAGGATTACATTGAGAGGTTCATTAACAAGCATCCTATAGCCTCAAAGAAGTTTCAGAAAAAAGTGATACTATCAAGGACTGGAGGACTGGTTCCAGTTGGAGGACCCATTGAGAAGACATATAGTGAAAATGCCATAGTTGTAGGCGATGCTGCTGGTCAAGTCATGGCAACAAATGGAGGAGGGATTCCGCCAGCAGTTATCTGTGGGGATATAGGTGGGGAAGCCATTGCTCAAAAATTAAGAGGAGAAAATGATCTGTCTTTCTATGAAAAAGAATGGAAGAGCGAAGTTGGAAAGGAGCTTGATACAGGTGTAAAGATAAGGAAGATAGTGGATATTGCTTTGCGCAGCGATAAGCTTGCTGAGAGAATCCTCGAAATATTTGAAGGAAAGATCGTAAGAGAAGTGATTCTTTGTCGTCTATCTATGCCCTTAAATCTCGTTTATAGGACAGTGGTAGGTCTAAAGCAATCCTTGAAAGTTTTGAAGAGATGAAGTCATCTATTACTTTTTGACTATCCCCCAATTTTTTACAATTAAATTTGGTTCGTTATAGGTGGCGAACAGACTTTACCCTTGCACATATAGGCAACGGCTTCTCTATTTACATATATTACTATATTTAACCCTAACCCACTCTTCAGCATATTTCGAATATTCCTGATTTTTTAAGATTTAGTCTATTTTGCTCTTCTTGCTAAGGCTACATATACGTTGATTATGGATATCAGGAATCCAAGTATGGCAATTCCAATCAAGATTCCAATCGGCTGAACGTACCCAATTATGCTCTCGTGGATTTGGGGTATTGGAACTCCGTTCAGAAGACCAGTGCCTCCAACGAATCCTGACCAACCAAGAAGCCACGTTGAACCCAAAAGTCCTATTTCCCATAGGATCAAGCCCAGCCAAGTTGCTTTACTATTGGGTGTTTTGTTCTTGACAGCTGAAATTATGTAATGAACCGTCCCACAACCTAGTATCCCTGCACATCCAACTGTCATAAAAGTAATGTAGCCCACAAAGAACCATGTTCCAGCTGAACCTCCGGCGATTATCTGTGGCAATCTCAGGTTAACAATCTCAGGTGGAATTATTATGAGGGCAGTCCATATGGCAGTCACTATAGCGTTGAATGAAGCAAAGTAGAAGAATCTCATGAATTGACCATTGGTCATGCCACTGTAATGGTAATATGGGTTTAAAAATTTTTTTGCTCATTGCAATAACATTGCTAATTTTTAAAGTTTAATGGCTTGTTAACTAACAAAATGGCGGGCTCGCGGGGACTTGAACCCCGGACCTACAGCTTAGGAGGCTCGGCCAAGAGTCTGCCGCGCTTTTTGGTCTTCATATCCATGCTGCGCTACGAGCCCGTTTAGCGTATCTATAAATACGCCTCACAGATGTTAACATAAAGATTCATTTAAGGTTTAGCGTGGAAGATTGAGCTTTATCGAACGAGACCTATTATCTTAGTTAAATAATTAGCCAAATCTCTCTCGAAGAGCAAAATTTTTCCTATAGTACTCCCAGAATATCTTATGCTTTTCATTCTTTTATCCTCTAATGGGGGTGAATAATTTCGAACTCTTTTGCATTTGTTTAAATTTAGATCAGCTAGTCCCTAAGGGAGGTTTCTTTTGTACATATCTGTAATTTCTCTGAGTTCCTTGCCTTGTAAGCATGTTCTCTCTTACCAACTCTGTCAAGGAGTGAGATACAGCAGTCCTATCGTAATGGTAACCTCGCCTTGCCAATTCATCATGAACATCGCCTAAGCTTTTAGCATCAGAGAACCAGCCTTCAGACCATAAGTTCTCTATTAATCCTCTACAAGTTAAGGCTCCCCTTGGCTTTTCTGAGATTTCTGTTTTAACTTCAGGTACAGAGCTCAAGCCTGAAAGAACGCTCTCTATAGTTTCCTTGACCTTACTCTCTTCACACTCTATCTCCACTTCCCAGTTTCCTTTCTTTAGCCTTATCCTCACTATGCTAGGTCTTGACAAACTCTCTCCCATCTTGTTTATTGTTGCACAAGTTGCGCAACATTTATTAACCAGACTCTTTTTCTATATTGTTGAACAAGATGGGCAAGCAATTAAACCTTCCGATTGGTGAAAAGGTTCTTCCAGATACATCTCTCATAGCTGAATCAATCACGAAAAAGCTGTTTCATAATGTTGCATCACGCATTTTAAAACTCTCGAGCAAGAGGGTAATTTTTAGCACAGATAACTCTAATATGAAGCCTATCGGGGGATGGCCTTCAAATGAGGAGATAGAAATAAAAGAGTTTTCAACTGTATCTCAGCCAACAGTCTTAGCAGCTCTGGATTCATCTTGCATTCATGTAGCAGATGTTGAAGATGGCTCTATTTATGCAGCCCGTGTTGCATCTGTCTTTTTTTACGATCAAAAGCCCCAAAATCATGTGAGAATAGGGCCAATAATATTTTACTTAAACGAGCAGAACTTAATGGATGAGGAATATGCAGATGAAAGGCTCTCTAGGCTCGTTCTGATAGATGATTCGTTGGCTAAATCTATGATAAGGGTAAGGTTGGAGAGAGCCTTTGCCATGGAATTGGCTAACAATCTTTCGGGAGGCATTATAATGATCGATGGTTCTCTTAGAAGTTCTATCTTTGATGTAGAATTTTCTAATCTTTTAGATATTTTAAAGTTAGCAAAAAAGAATGACAATAGGGTCATAGGAATCTCAAAATCCTCACGACATAGAATATTGAACAAGCTATCAGGAAGGCTTCACTCAATAGGAAAAGCTCCCATCTACTCTGATATTCATCAACTGATAAGTCCCATATTCAAAGGAATTGAGGGGCGTGTCTTACTTGTTAAGTTCACTAATGATGGTTTGGTCTTTAGGGTCGATGTCAGCAGATTTGACGATGAATTTGATGATGCTTTATCGAAAGTAAGATATAATGACTGCTTCTTCAGAGGATACCCAGAATCGCTGAGACTTGCTCACCATCTCTCAGTATTCACAGGTTCTGAGGATACATCTATCAAAAGCTATCTATTAAAGAACCTAGGTGTAATAGAACTACCAGCAGAAGACCCTCGTAAGATAGCATTAGGCAGCCTAAAGGTAAAATCTCTGAGGAAGGTTGCATTCAAATGAGAGTAATAGAAAAATCTGGGAATGAAGTTCTTCTTTTGGCATTACCAAATGAGAAATTATCACGTGGAGAATACATCCTAATAGAGGATAAAATTCAAAGAACGGGAATGATAGTTCAAGTCTACGATGAATCTTATCTAGACTGGCCTGAGCTTATGAACGATCTTGTAAGAGAGGAGATATTGAACAATTCCGCTCAAAGGATAGAACATGATCCTTTAGAGATAAAGACTATATCCTACCTTATCAGAGACATGAAGTTACTTAGGTGTAAGATTAGGGGTATTGTCAACGGAGATAATCTGACCCTAAATGATTCTTGGCTTCCATCAAGGGTAACAACGAAAGCTACTAGATTATCCATTGCTGAGCTTTTCTCTCTTACAAAAAGGGAAGGTTATAGAATGATATCCATAGGAATTACTAACAGCGGAGAAGTTTTTCATGTTAATGCTGAAGCACTTGATGGTAGGCTTAACATAATCACTGGTAAAAAGGGTACAGGAAAATCTCACTTAGCAAAATTGATCGTTAGCAAATTAGTCGAGTATGGTGCATATGTGATTGTTTTTGATTTAAATGATGAATATGGGGGAATAGGATGGAACAAGGATGGAAAGCCAAATTCTATAAGTGATAAGGTCGTAAGCCTTACACCAGGAGTCTCCTTACGCTTCACCCTTGATTACATAGGCTTATCAGGCATGATAAACATGCTTCAGCATACCTTAGATATTCCTGGGGCTTCTTTGAGAGAGTTCATAAGAATTTGGGAGTTGTTAGAGGTTCAAGGTTCATTAAAAATGAGTAATCTCGGAGATGCTATTCAGAAGTGGAGATGTAACGAATTAATCAGAGACGCTTTATTCTCAAGATACCATACAATGCTCTCCTCTCATTTGTTTTCGGATGATCTTGGGGGATCAACAAAATTTGAAGATCTATTTTCAAAGCTTAAGAAAGGAGGAGTCATCGTAATCTCTCTTAGCCGTCTTCAGCCACAAGTGAGAAAAATGTCTGTAGAACTCATATTGAGTAAAATCGTCCATCTCCTTGAAAGGAACAAAATCCCGCCTATCTTTCTATTCGCAGAAGAAGCTCATCTTTACCTTAGAGATACTTACTGGGATGATATTGTCACACGGATGAGACACTTTGGAGTTTTCACTACTTTCATAACAAATCAGCCAGACGCCATAAAAGATTGCATATATAGGCAGGCTGATAATCTCTTCATATTTAACTTCACTAACGACATCGATCTTGAAACTATCTCTCGCGCTTCTACAACCGACTCAGATACGATAAAATCCATTGCAAAAACATTGCCACCAAGGGCTTGCATGATACTGGGAAAAGTTGTGAACGATTTGCCTGTAATAATCACAGTAAAGCCCACAGATATGCTTACCTTGGGAGAGACTAGCCTTTTCTTTAAAGATTACATAAAAGACAATCTAAGAAAAGCGTACAACTAATTTTGATAGAGATGTGTAACTGATTTTCGACAAAAGCTTAATATCTGTTAGCTAATTACTAAAGTCTTAATGCTTTCCGATGTAGATGATGTTCTTGCGAAGATAGCAGGAAATGTTGTAGCAAATCCAAACCCTTGTAGCGCTCTAAAGGTTTGGAGGAAGAGGCTTAACGTAAAACAGATTCAACTTGCAAGGGAGATGAAAATATCCCCTTCTGTCTTGAGCGATTATGAAAGCGGAAGGCGTTCTTCACCAGGGGTAGTTTTCATAAAAAGATACATTGAGGCACTCATAAAATTGGATAGGGATCATCAACGCATCCTTGACGGGATCATGGAGCCTAAAGACAAGTCTGCAGTAATTGCTATAGGAGAATTCAAAGAGCCTGTTCATGCAAGAACGATAGTTGAATTGGTAAATGGGTTGGTTCTAAAAGGTGAAGAACGCCTTACCATGAATATTTATGGCTACACAATATTGGATAGCATAAAAGCAATATATGATCTATCAGGCTTCGACTTTTATAGAATCTTTGGCGCTACTACAGAAAGAGCTTTGATCTTTACCAAAGTAGGTCTAGGGAGATCTCCCCTCGTTGCAATAAGAGTATCACAACTAAAACCTAGAATGGTAATTCTTCAAGGACCGAAGGTTGTAGACCCTTTGGCTATAGACTTGGCTGAGAAAGAAAGAATAATCTTGGTCTTATCATCTTTTTCGGATGAGAAATCAATCGTAGAAGCATTAAGCAAACTATAATCTATAAAATTTAACAAAAAAGTATTTGAATCAGTTATTTTAATCGTAAAAAATGGCAGACCATGCCGTCTTCAGTTATAGAACCAATTGTTTACTTTCTTGTCGTTATTACTTTTGGGTTGATAGCCTTTAAAGCCAAGGCTGTAGACTTTGGCGGTTTCATTGCTTCTATCTTTATAGGATATATGATTCTTCTGGGCGGGGGTTGGTACTGGTTTCTTATAATGCTTGTCTTCTTCACGATTACTACTCAGTTTACAAAATTTAAGTACGACTATAAAGAGAGGCTTGGCTTCGCTCAAGAAAAGGGAGGAGTTAGGAGTTGGCCTAACGTATTGGCGAATGGAGGCGCTGCTGCCTTTTTTTCTGTAATGGAGTTTCGTTTTGGTGGAGGAATTTATGCAGTAGCCTTCCTTGGCGCCGTGGCTTCGGCTACAGCAGATACCCTTGCCACAGAAGTAGGCTTGTTAAGTAAGAAAGAGCCTAGGCTTATAACCAATTTGAAGAAGAAAGTTCCTGCAGGAACATCTGGCGGAATCACTCCCATTGGGACCATAGCTGCCTTTTTTGCATCTTTTATTATAGGGATAACGGCAACGATTCTTAATATCGTAGGAGAAGCTTCACCAATAAAGATACTGGCTATAGTAACCTTAGGAGGCATCATAGGGTCTATCACAGATAGTATTCTTGGAGCTACTATTCAAAGAAAAGGTTTATGTGAAAATTGTGGAAAGATGACTGAGAGTTCAAAGCATTGTGGTAAGATTACAAAGAAACTAAGGGGAATAGGTTTTGTAGATAACAACGTAGTGAACTTCTCTTCCACCATTATTGGCGCCCTTATAACATTAGCCTTCTTTATTCTAACTTAAGATTAAGTCTATCATAAATTAGGGATCAGAAGAGCGCAAAAGCCCTAATAGATGATCAGGAAGGTCTTTTATAGTTAACCTCTTTTGTTTCCATGTATCTCTATCTCTTATAGTTACAGTATCATCATCTAAAGTCTGGTAATCTATTGTTATAGCAAAGGGCACTCCTATTTCATCAGCCCTCGCATATCTTCTCCCTATAGAGCCAGAATCATCGTATATGGCATCTATCCCTTTTCTCCTCAAATCCTCCCATACTGCTATGGATTTCTCTTGTAATTTATCTTTTGAAACCAAAGGAAAGACCGCTGCTTGAATTGGCGCTAGATATGGGGGAATTTTCAGTATGGCTCTATCTTCCTTCTCTGAATATGCATGTTCAAGAGTTGCATAAACTAACCTCTCTATCCCAAAGCTAGGTTCTACAACATGAGGGATAAAGCGCCTGACTTTGACCTCTTCTTCAGTATCAACAAATTCAATTGCTTCCTTCGGCAATTTTAAACCTTCAACCATTATTGCTCCGCTATTATCAATTTCTCTCTTTGCATCCTCTGGACTCATTTCCTTCAGTCTTTTCATTATATCATTAAATTTGTCTGGGAAATTTTCTCCAATCTTTTTTGCATTAATGTTCATCTTCAAATGCTTAACTCTGATTGGTTCTTCCAACTGTACTGAAATAGATAGATCGACTGCGCTCTTCTTCATATGGGATGATAAATCGTAATCAGTTCTGTAAGCATGTCCAGCCACTTCGACCCATCCAAACTTATCTAATAATACTTCATGATCATAAGTTTGAGCTGAATAATGAGCTCTCTCACTTGGAAGCTTTGCATGAAACCTCTGCTTATCCTCGGGTATTCCCAGCTTTATTGCGAATTTCTTTGACAATACCATGAAGTATGCAAGCCACTCTTGTTTTATGATCCCCTTACTCAAAGCATCTTTAACACTGATTATTAGAGGCTCTTCAATCCCTTTTTCGACCAAATCTTCTGGAAGTATCCTAAGCTCTTCATTCTCCACTTGATTTAATAGAGGACATTTAGGGTTCAAAGGATCGAAAAAGAGTTCAATTTCCATCATTGAGAACTCTCTTAGCCTTATTACACCTTGCCTTGGAGAGATTTCATTCCTAAAGGCTTTTCCTATCTGTGCAACACCAAGAGGCATCTTTCCTCTAGATATTTCATAAATGCGCTTGAACTCTGTGAAAATTCCTTGGGCGGTTTCAGGGCGCATAAACCCCTCGCTTTCACTGTAAGGTCCTATCGTTGTTTCGAACATAGTCAGAAAGTGCCTTACACTCCACTTCGTATTCCCACACTCTGGGCATTTTACATCTCCCTTGTTGATCTCTTTCTCTGTGTCTTCTATGCTCATCCCTTCTGAAATTTGGCGATTGTATTCCATAAGCAAATGATCTGCTCTGAACTTCTTATGGCATTTTAAGCACTCTGCCATTGGATCTTTGAAGCTTCCTACATGGCCTGATGCTTCAAACACAACGTAAGGGGATATTAAAGGTGTATCAACTTCAGTAAAGTTATGCCTATGAATGAAATAATCTCTCCATAATCTTATTGTCTTATCTTTGAGCTTCACACCCAATTCCCCAAAGGATACGAAACCGCCTACTCCGCCGTAGATTTCTAGGGCTTGCCAGAAGAATCCTCTTCTCCTCGCCAACTCAGCCAATTTGTCAGCCTTACTCTCTCTTTTTGACTCCAATGTATCTCTTTGCAAAATTCCATCAGATAGGATTAAAGGATTACTATGCTATGCTTCTACATTATTAGTTAACTCAAAAATCTGGCATCTGAATCATAAGTATGCGATTCACAACTGAAGCTGATGACAAACCTTATTTATCTTAAGGGGATAAATCAAATTGATAAAAAATGCCTCAATATATCGTTCTTATAAATTGGACAGATCAAGGGATAAAGACCATAAGAGACCTTCCTAAGAGGTTAACAACGAGCAAAGCTCTTGTAGAAAAAGCCGGTGGAAAATGGCAAGCTATATATTTCACGTTTGGGCAGTATGACGCTGTAGGAATAGCAGAGTTCCCTAGTGATGAGGCGGCAGTATCCGCTTTTCTAGCTCTGGGAAGTTTGGGCAATGTTCGCACCACAACCCTAAAAGCCTTCAAACAAGCTGATTTCGTCAAGGTGATCGAAAAGCTCCCGTAACAGAAACTACTTTGCTAGTTTCTAATCACACTTTTTTTACAAAATTAGAATTTGAGAAGTTAGGTTGGTAAACGAACCTAGCTAATTAGGATGTATAAGCATCTAACAATGAACTATTCCATCATAGCATGGATCAAAACATGATCTTTGTCAAAGGGTTCAAGTTCAATAACTTGCTCTATCTTGAAGCCTGCTTTCTTAAGCTTTTCTTCCTCCTCTTCGAAGACTTTAGAAGGTTTCTTTGTTACGTCTATGCTTCTCGATTTGACGGCTAGAAGAAGATGGCCATTTTTCTTTAAAAAATGCTTGCAATTGGCAATTGCTATATCTGTTTGGTCTGGCTGGGCTATGTCGCAATAAACAAGATCGACCTGCCCAAATATAGAGTGATAATTCTCATGTTTTCTTGCATCTTCGATGATAGGTATCATGTTCCTTCTATACTTTACACATCTTTCCATGAGTTCTCTTGCCACTCTAGGTGACATTTCAACACAGAAGATTATCCCTTTATCTCCTATTATGTCTGAAACATGGCTTGCAGTAGTCCCTGTAGAAGCTCCCAAGTAGAGGACTTTGCTACCTTCCTTAAGCGGTAAATACTTGAGCCCATTTATTATGGCTGCAGAAAGCTTACTTCTAAAAGGGTCCCAAAGCCTATATTCAATGTCTTTATCAACGATCAGTCTTTCGCCATAAACTTGAACTCCTGGAACAAGGTTGATGGTGGCTATTCTCTCTTCACTATCTACTTTCAACCAATAGACTCCTTGAAAGTCACTTCTTTTTTCCAATTCTCTTCACTCTTTTTAACTTCTTAACTCTCTTTTCCTCTCTAGGCGGCTCGCTGTATTTTACCTTGATTTCTTCTAATCTTTTTTGAAGTTTCTGCTCGATTTCTTTCTCTGAGCTCCCTCTGAAGGCATCAATTCTCGCTGCTATGGCTATCTTTGTCGCTAATGATCTTGCTATTTTGCCCCTCTGCCATTTTGGAGCTGAATGGACGGCTGGATGTTGAAAGATAATACCATGTTTTGGAGGCCTTGTACCAGTGCGCAAAGCCCTGAAGAGAGCCTTCTCTGCCCCAAGAACTTGTATAGTGCTAGCAGGTAGCATAGCTAACTTCTCCAAACCTCCTGCCTTGGCCATCAATCTAGCTCCTATAGTAGCCCCTACTATAGACGTTGTATTTGGTGCTATTGTTCTCATATTTCTCTCAACATAGCCTGAGAGCTTATCTCTAAGAGAATCCATTTTTATCACTTCTTCAGCTATTGCCAAGATTCTCCTCAAATCCTCTTCACGGAGATCTCCTCCCTTAGATTTTTCAGCTGAGATAGATACAGCCTCAGCCTTCTTTAGAGAGAATCCAAACTTTGCAAGCTCTTCTTCTCTTATATTCTTCCTCTCACCAAATTTGTTAACGAATTTTGAATACGTTAACGGATCGTCGATAAGAGAGCTGAGTTCAGGAAAATGTAATCCATACCACTCTTTTACTCTTGCAGCAAGAATATTCAAGGTCTTGTCCACTTCATCGAGAGCCTGTATGGCTTCTATTACATGAAGGTCTGGCTTCGCTGAAACTTCTCTTAACTTGATTTCAGACAAAGTTATGGCGAAATTCCTAATTTTGTCTTTAGCATCGTCCTCAGAGCTTGCTAAGCCTGATTTTATCATGAGTTCTATCTTTCTTGACCTAAGCTCATCCATCAAATCATTTGGGGGTTCTTCAACTTTGAAACCTTCTCTGCCTAGTTCTTTCCTCAATTCGTCTTCGGCTATCATCAATGCCTCCAAATTATTCATAGAATTTGATAGAATATCTTTAAATTCTAAAGGCAATTCTCCTCTTCTTAACCTTTCATAATTCTCAACCTTTGCATCCTCTGGATACTTCCATGTTGAGACAACGTTAAACTTCTCATCTAACACTATTGCTCCAATCTCAGACAAGTACAGTATGCCCTTCATCTTCTCAATACCCTCAAGATAGAGAATATGGGTTTAATATAAAATGTTAGGGGTGCTCTGGAATTGGATTTATGCCGCCGCGCTCATTTTTGATGAAATCAACGAAACTCTTCATGCTTATCTTGATAAGACTAGTGATTGAGAGTTAGCGTAGAAAGGTTATGAATCTCTTTATGCTTCCGTAGTATTTAAATAAGTGAAAAACTCACTATTACATTTATTAAAGGTGAAGCTTATCTCTCAAATAGCAGAACGCGACATCAAAATCTTAAAGGCAATATATGGAATGGAAAAAGCTACACCAGAAGAGCTAGCCAAAAAACTGGGCGAACCTTATACAGTTTCAGATTTGACTGCCTATCTGAGCCGTTTGGAGATGGAGAACCTTTTAGAAAAAGTTCTAGAAGAACCATTGACATACAAATTATCTGGCCTGGGTCTCATAGCCGTAGGCGCCTTACCTGAAAAAGCAAGAAGAGTTTTTTTGTTGGTACCTCCAGACAAATCCTTCTTTTTTTACACGGGAATAGGGCCAGAAAACTTCACAGGAATCATCGCTCGCAGTCTCTCAGACTTCAGAGAGAAGGTTAAAACAGTGGATGTGAAATCATTGGAGTTTCACATTCCAAGGCGTGACATAGAAAGATGGGTTAGAGATGTGTTAGAAGATGAAGGACTAGCTGAGGGAATTGAACAGATCAGACAGCTAAAACTTGAAGGTGAGCCGCTGAGAAATCGCATTTTAAATGTGGTGGATTTCCGCATCAAAGAACTAACTTCTGTCTTCAAATTCGGGAAAACAAAATTCGCGAGTACCAAATGAGGTGTGCTTTGCTGTAGTAGCTCCTCATTCCTAGAGATATATCTTCCAGCAATTATGAGGCTTGTTGAATTCATAGTATTCCAAGGTGCTTAGATCAAATTACAATATTCTGAAATATTTCTGATATATCCGTCGGCATTCAAAGTCTATTAACTAAGCCGTAACGAACTAACCGAAAACTTTAATTTTAATTTATATTAATCGTATAGACGCAGGAGATATGCAGACTACAAAACCTTGTTCTCCTACATGTGCATTCTTTAGGTGTGGTCGCAAAGCGTTACAGATAAGGGGTTCTAGGCCTTGGTGTAGCTTTACTAATGATTACTGTGATGTCAAACTTTGTGCATTTTTGCAGTGCGTAAGAGGTAAGCTGGTTTCAGGAAACATGTGTGGGCTGATGGTTAAAAGGTTGACCGTCGATAAGTTACGCCCTGAAGATTTTAGCGTTGAGATAAAGCTCAAAGGAAAGCTTGCAAAGCGTTTGGGCGAAGATAGAGATATAGTGTAAAAATAAAAAATAGGCCGTGTTGGCACATAGCCTACGGCATCACAGGATACTGGTTAAATTACTTGCCCAACTGCATAGCTTGGTTTAACTTGGGTTATCTTTATCTTGACGCTATCTCCTTGCTTTGTGTTTGGCACGAAGATAACGAAGCCTTGAACCCTTGCCAAACCATCCCCACGTCTACTTATCTCCGATATAGTGATGTCCAGTTCATCACCAACCTTAACAGGTTTTGGCCTGAAGAAGGTTCTGGGAAACTTTCGACGTGGAAAACCTTGCTGTTGGGGTTGTGTCTCCTCTTCAGACAATTACTGCGTCCTTCCTTTCTTGATGGACTTTGCGTCATGCCTATATTTAAGCCTTATTTTAAATCTATCAATGTCAAAGTTGGACAATTATGTTAAAGCTGGAGACAATGTAGTGATCTACTTTACGGATAAGAAGAAGTGGTTAGTAAGAGCTAAAGCTGATGAAAAGCTTCATACACATCTAGGATACATAGAATTAGGTTCTACTATAGGAAAAGAGTATGGCTCATCTGTAAAAACAAGCTTGGGAGAGAGATTTTGGATACTTAAGCCAACCATAATCGATCTAATCCTTAAGGCTGAGAGAAAGACCCAGATAGTCTATCCTAAGGATCTTGGAATGATAGCAAGTATGACCGGCATATCTTCTGGCTTCATAGTTGTAGAAGCTGGCACTGGCAGCGGTGTGCTTACAACTTTTCTTGCCAATTTAGTAAAGCCTGACGGTCATGTATTCTCATATGAGATTAGGCCTGAATTCATAGAGATAGCGAAAAAGAACATAGACAGGGCTGGTCTGAGAGATTTTGTCACCATTAAGCAGAGTGATGCAAAGAGAGGCTTTGATGAGAAAGATGTGGACGCTGTGATAATAGACGTAGGCGATCCTTGGACTTTGGTAAGAGTTGCATGGGAGGCTCTAAAAGGTGGAGGAGTCATTGCTTCTGTATCTCCAACAATGAACCAAGTTGAGAAACTGGTGGCTGAGCTTGCTAATGTTGGTTTTGTGAAAATAGAAAGCTTAGAATTGCTATTAAGAAATCTTGAGGCAAGAACTGGCATGACAAGACCTTCTATGAGGATGATAGGGCATACTGCATATCTTACATTCGCAAGAAAGATAATAATGCATGAGGTGTAAAGGTTAAATCCATATCATAACATCGCTTAAAGGTGAACAAATTGGACAAGTTAGAAATGATTGAAGACATAATTTTTATCCTGTACCTATCTCCTTTACTGATCAATGGTTTATATGCTCTTTACCTTTCATTTGCTCTAAACTTGCCTCCATCCGATGTCTACCTTGGAGTTGCTAATAACATTATCATCTTACTAGCAAGCGTACTAGTAGTACTCATAGCATTGGTAATAGAGATAAGGATCAGTCCCAAGGATACTAGGGTCAAGAAGATAGAAGAAAACGTCTCAAGAATGAGAATTTTGGCATTCTTATTCATAATTTTATCTCTCGTTTCTGTTTTCGTTACGAGTGGTTACTCTTCTGACATGTTCAAAACTCTTGACCTTTATTTGGAAGGAAGATACGCAATACTATACCCTCTTTTTCTACTAGCTTTGTCTTTCGTTTTGTCTCCTTCAATAACACATTTCTTCAAATTCTCTTTGATAATCTTCGAGATAATTCCTATCGTTTTGATGACAGCGTCTCCTTTGTTGCTCTATATCCTTTGGCGCATTGGATTGTCCTATAGTATCGTTTTCTCCATTTCTCTTCTGGTATTCATAGCAGGCGTTGCTTTATTCTTGTATGGCTTAAGAGTTGAGGGAAAGAGTAAAACTACATCTATATCATCTTAAAATTTGTCCAAAAATAAGCGATTTGTCTCAGTCTTTACTTAATCTTACAATATCTCCTAAAAGAATCTCTAAAAAAGAAGAGTATTCAGAATCCTGAAATTCGATAACATCGTAGGCATTCATTTGCTTTGCCATTCTTAACGCTAATAAATGGTAGCAGACATCATCCTTTCCACTGAGCACTCGATAATAAAAGTGCTTGCAGGAGCAGTAAGGTTGTGAATCATCGACTAGTTGATCTCCTTCTTTTCCAACTACTGTCCATATTTCACGCTTGCTTGGAAAGAACTTATGGAGCTTTACGCTCTTATCTTCCAAAAGTTTCAGAGCCTTTTCTAACTTTTTGCCATAGCGACCATATTTGGCATAAAATTCTTCATAATTCGATTCAGAGATCAATGGGACTAATCATCCATCAATAGTATGTAAATATATGCTCAATTGAATGAGATTTTAAAGATCATAATGATAAAGCAAAACAAATAAGCATAGCCTTTTTAGCATTAAATTAGCCCCGGTAGCTCAGCTGGAAGAATTTATCCAATAGCGATTGCCTTGTAAGCAGTAGGTCGCGGGATCGAGACCCGCCCGGGGCTTTAAAGAGAAATCTTATATAACAAACAGTCAAACCTAAAATGAAAATGAGTTACAAAGAAGGTTTCATAGTAGTTACAACGCCCAGTGTTCCAGGCTATCGTGTAAAGAAAGTTTTAGGAATTGTCTCAGGCTTGACTGCAAGAACAAGAGGAGCGGGTGGAAAGTTTGTCGCTGGTATACAATCCATACTAGGAGGGGAAGTATCTGCCTTCACTTCAGAGCTTGAGAAGGCGAGAATCGAAGCCATAGAAAGGGCTAAAGAGAATGCAAGGAAAATGGGCGCAAATTCAATAGTAGGTCTTGATATAGAAACTTCAGAGGTTTTTGAAGGGGTTGTAGTGATCTCTGCAACAGGCACAGCAGTAATAATGGAGCCAGAATAATCTAGTAATTGAAATCTTAGCTCTCTGTCCATGTATCTAATGGCTTAAAAGTTTCCAAAAGCTTGATCCTCATCCCATCTACTGCTGCTATGGTATCAACTCCTGTAACCTTTGCCATCCTCTCAGCCTCCTTTTCAGGAGGGGTTCTTAACATCTTAACACCAAAATGTGTGATCAAAACCTTTTTTGGAGATATAATCTCGACCATCTTTATTGCATCGTCTATGCATAGATGATAAGGAAATTTTTCGTTGCCAGGTCTTAAAACACTCAGGATCAAGAGATCAGGATGCTCAGCGCCTTTTATTATTTCTTCGTTGAACTCTGTATCTGGAAAGTAGGATATTGAGTGCTTTCCATCATCCAATCTAAAGCCTATGGCGTAAGGATCTGTGTGAAGGGTCTTTAAGGCTGTTATCTTGATCTTATCGTAAACTATAGTATCGCCAGGTATCATAGGTTTGACGACTTCAGGTAGGCGTTTATGATAAATGGAAATGGCAGGATGCCCCAAATCGTTTACATGCTCCAAGACGCTCTTTGCTCCAATTAACAGTCCTCTCTTTACATTCGCTCCTCTTGTGGCTGCTTCTACGTAGATTTCAGCATCAGTGTAATGGTCTGGATGCCTGTGAGAGATCAATACGCCTTTTACTGAGAAGGGATTTAGACCCAGTTGATTGAAGTGAGATATAGAGCCAGGACCAGGATCTATTATGAATATGCCATCATCTATGATAAACGCTAGTCCGCCAGTTCTTCTTTCTTGCTTTATGGTAACCATCCTGCTTCCTCCGCTACCTAATATGATTAATTCTCTTATCATTACAGAAGTATTGTCTGAATCTATTATTAGCCTTTTAGAAAATAGAAACTGTTATTTTTGTGATGAATAGAATAATATTTGAGCCGAGGTGACGGAATCTGGTTACGTACCCGCCTGCAGAGCGGGTTATAGGGGTTCAAATCCCCTCCTCGGCTCTCATATACAGGCTCAAATAATCTGCTCTCCTTGCCTTTGTGCCGAAAGAATTATAAATGAAAGAATTTTAAAATATCAATTATGAAGATCGAACTTTTGTATATCTTGGATTGTCCTTGGTGTGTAAAAACTAAAGAATTAATTAGAGAAAGCTTGAAAGAACTTAAAATAAAGGCTAACATCAAAGAGATTTTGATCGATACCAATGAAAAAGCAAGAAAATATCATTTTGTTGGTTCACCGACTATTAGAATTGACGGGAGAGATGTTCAAGAAGAAGTTAGCAAGGGTAGGTGTTTGCCTTGTGAGGAAATCGCTGAACATACTCAAGAAGCAACAGAATTTGTAAAACAGGAATGTGGTTGTGGATGCAGGATTTATTTTTATAAAGGCAAACAGTATCCTTATCCGCCAAAAGAAATGATTAAAGAGGCTATTAAGAAACACATGTGATTTTTGGGCATGCTTTGGCAAACGCCAAGCAAAACGAAGTTTTGCTTACTCTCCTCCCAATTGGGTCATATAACATGCTCAAGCAGTTTTTGAAACTGGACTCGCGTATGCCAGCTCAGACCCGTGGCTCTCATAAAAAGACCGATCAGAACCAAGGATGATAACTTACAATCGTATTTTTGGAGACAATCCTTCCCTTAACAAGCTGGTACAAGGCAGTTAGATGGTCTTTTACTCCTCTATCAATTAAGAAGTGCTCGGTTACAAATTCCTTTCCTTTCTTGCCCATCTCTTCTGCTTTCCTTGGATGTTTTAACAGGTAGAGGATTTTTTCTGCGGTCTCTTGAACTGTGGAGATAAGAAAGCCATTCCAACCATCTTTTATCTGCAATGTTATCCCTCCTACTCTTCCAGCGACAACTGGTTTCCCCTTCCACAAACCCTCGGTTACTGTAAGACCAAACCCTTCTTTGATCGATTTCTGCAGAATTATCGTAGAAGCGCGTTGAAAGGCGTTTATCTCCTTATGGCTGTCAGGAGGAAGATCAAGAATGTAAATATCTTTATCGTCTTCTGCAGCTTTTCGAACATCACTTAAGACCTGTTGATATTCAGGGTCGTCAATCGCTCCTCCCCCAGCCAACAGAAGCTGGCAAGGGTGTTTCTGGCGAACGAGTTTGAAGGCTTCTATCACTCCTAAAGGGTCCTTGAATACATCAAATCTGGAGACTTGAGTGATAAGTGGTTTTTCAATGCTTATTCCATATTTTGTCAAAATTCTATCGATGTCTTGAGAGGCTAATTCTCTATTTTTCTCTGAAAGAGGATCGATAAATGGCGGGATTACGAAGCTTAACACTTTCCATATCGGAAGGAATTGAAAAGTTGAAAAGATAGCAGCATCGTATCGTTCAACCATGCCTCTCATAAGCTTTTCTATTTGTTTCATCCTCTCAAGGGGAATGGTTTCGAGGTGCACGTGACACCTCCAGACTATTTTTTGTCTTTTGCGAGTTTCATCGGGGAGAAATTCTATGAGTCCTAAAGGTTGAGGGTCGTGAATAGTAACCACATCGCAATCTCTTTCTATCAACTCTCTATTCTCTTTTTGAAACTTCCAATAGGTCTCAAGCATCTCAAGAGAGAAGCCTTCTTTGCCTTGAAGAAAATTGTGCAGGGTTTTAGTGGTTTTAAAGAAATCAGGTTTAGCTTCCATAACGCACCATTCAATATCAATACCTAGCATCCTCACAAAAGATACGTAAGATGATAGAGTTTCTGCTACTCCTCCACCATAACGTGCAGAATTTATTTCTTGAAGCTTTAACCCTTTAAGACTATCTGCCAATTCTTCCAATTCTCTTATCCTTCCTTCTCCAACTAACTGGCTGTATCTCGATATTGGAGGGAGAGATGGAAGGTCTATGGCTTTCATTTGCCATTTACTTTGATTACATATTATTATAATTGGCGCTCAAACTCTTTAAATTCAAGCAGATTCTCATAAAGATTATTTAAAAGATACTTGCAGATCAAATTAATTCCATCAAAGATTTGTGATAAAGATGACTATAAGAGTCTACAATTCATACACAAGGAAAAAAGAAGATTTCAAACCTATTAGCGATAAAAAGGTAAGGATGTTTGTATGCGGACCAACTGTTTACGATTTCTCACATTTAGGGCATGCTAGAACATACGTTGCCTATGATGTAATTGCGAGATGGCTTCGCTACAGAGGATTTGACCTATTCTACTTGATGAACATAACTGATATTGATGATAAGATCATCAAAAGAGCGAGAGAGAAAAACGAAGACCCATTAAAGTTAGCGAGAAGATTCGAGGAATCTTTCTTTCAAGATATTGCATCTTTGCAGATAAATACCATCGATGTTTATGCCCGTGCATCAGAGCATATACCTGATATTATAGATCAAATTGAGAGGCTAATAGAGAAGGGGTTTGCATACATTACTCAGACAGGGGTTTATTTTGATGTTTCTAAATTCGAAGATTACGGAAAATTATCCCATCAAGACCCTGAAGAATTGAAGAGGCATAGAATCGAGCCTGATCCAAGCAAAAGAAACAAACAGGATTTTTCCCTTTGGAAGATGAGGAGAGAAGGAGAGCCTTATTGGAATTCTCCTTGGGGAGAGGGTAGACCAGGATGGCACATAGAAGATACTGCAATAGCTGAGAAGTATCTTGGTCAGCAGTATGATATCCATGGCGGCGGTGTTGATTTAATCTTTCCTCATCATGAAGCAGAGATAGCCCAGATGGAATCCATCTCAGGGAAAAAGCCTATGGTTAGGTATTGGCTCCATACAGGCTTTTTAAAAGTAGAAGGAAAGAAGATGGCAAAATCCTTAGGAAACTTTATCACGATTCAAGATGCATTAAAAAGATACGATTTAGAAGCATTGAGATTGTTCTTTTCATCAACTCATTACCGTAGCCCCATAGATTTTTATGAGAAAAAAATAGAACAGGCTAAGACATCTTTAGAAGCCCTTTATGAGACTATCAATAGCATTAGGAGATCAGTTAAGAGCATGGGTGATTTAACAGAGAATGAGAAGGCTTTAGAAAGAATAATGGAAGAGAGTAGAAGAAGATTTGGAGAAGCCATGGATGATGATTTCAATACACCCTTAGCATTATCCTGTTTGTTCGATTTGGCTAAAGATGTAAACAAATTATTTGATACACAGAAGAGCATCAACAAAAGATTGGCTGATGATCTCATTAATACCTTTAGAGAGTTGGGAGGAATAATAGGCATACTTCAAAAAGAAGAGATAAAAGAAGAACTTCCAGAGGAGTTAAGACTGCTTATAGAGGAAAGAGAGAGGGCAAGAGAAAGGAAGGATTGGAAGACTGCTGATGAAATAAGAAAAAGATTAGAAGAATTTGGAATAATTCTTGAAGATACTCCACAAGGCGTGAAATGGAAAAAGAAGATATAGTTTTAGCCTTTTCTTAGACCTCTCTCTGCTAAGACGATACCTATGAATGAGAATATGACTGCAAATGCTATAAGAATCTCAAAGTTCAGAGCTATTCTTGAAATATCTAAACCAACGGAGGAGCTATGCAGTATAAAAGCTCTGACAAGGTCTGAGGCATATGAGATAGGGTTAACCTTCGCTATAGATTGTAACCAATCTGGCATCATGTTTATAGGGAATAGAGCACTACTAGCGAACATAAGAGGTAAGTTGAGTAGGTTGACGACTGCCATGTGTGCCTCCCAACTCTTTACTCTTATAGTCAAGGCTATGAAAAGAGATGAGAGCCCTATGCTTAATAGAAAGAGCCCTGCAAAGACTCCTAGTAGGTCTAATACATTAAAGGCATTTCCAGCTTGTAATCCAAAGGCAAAGGCTATAGAGAATACTAGAGCAGCTTGAAAAAGTCCTCTAATAACACTTGAAGTAACCTTTGCCATGACTATGGACCCTCGAGCTATAGGGGCAACTAAGAGCTTATTGAGAAAGCCAAACCTTCTATCCCAGACTACGGACATGCCACTGAACATCGATGTGAAAAGTATTACTACAGAAAGCATCCCAGCAGCCATGTAGGTGAAATAGTCTAAAGTCCCTCCGAAAATGCTTCCTATCATTTGGTTGAATATTACTCCTATTTGTTGAGTAATTTCTGGAGGTAGGTTCGATAATGGTATCTGAACCAAGCCTGTAAGGTTAAAGGCTTGTCCAAATAGACCTAGCCATATTACTGGCTGAATGACCATCATGAAGACTAGTATGGGCTCTCTAATCCACGTCTTGACTTCACGAATTGTTAAAGCCCATATCTCAGATATCATTGTCTTGCCCTTCTAATGTTCCTCATCATTCTCATGACTTCCTCACGGTTTCCTTCAGTCTCTCTTAAAGATCTGCCAGTATACTCCAAGTATACCTGATCTAGTGTAGGCTTTATCAAAGAGACATTGCTTACTTTCAAGTTCATCTTCAGGATGCTTTCAATTATATTTGGTAGCGCCTCTTCGCCTTTAGCAACCTTTATCCTGTATATCTCGCTCTTTTTCTTAACATCTATTACATAAGGCATTTTAGCAATAGCTTCACTAACATCCTTTGAATTATCGAATAAAGCCAATTCTATAACATCCCCTCCTATACCATCCTTAAGCTCCTTCGGCTTACCCAATGCTCTTATCTTCCCATAATCTATGATGGCAATTCTATCACACAAGGCATCGGCCTCTTCCATATAATGAGTTGTCATGAAGATAGTCATTCCACGCTCCTCTCTCAATTTCTTAATGTAATCCCAAATTACAGTTCTAGTCTGGACATCCAATCCTAGAGTAGGTTCATCGAGAAAGAGAATCTTTGGATAGTGAATAAGTCCTTCAGCCAATTCTAATCTTTTCCTCATTCCTCCTGAATAAGTCTCAACTTTCCTGTTCGCTGCATCCTCAAGTTCAACCAATCTTAACACTTCTTCTATCCTTTTCTTCGCAACATCTTTTGGTACATGATAGAGCGTTGCCTGTAGCATCATGTTCTCCATCCCAGTTAAATCTTCATCGACAGTCAAATCTTGTGGTACTAACCCTATCAAGCTCCTCACTTTGTTGGCATCCTTTACTATGTCGAATCCAGCAACCTTTGCACTTCCTTCAGTAGGATTCATAAGGGTCGTGAGCATGTTTATGGTAGTAGTTTTACCTGCGCCATTCGGTCCGAGAAAGCCAAAGATCTCTCCCTCTTCTACAGCGAAGGATACGTGATCAACAGCAATTAACTTACCAAATACCTTTGTTAAATCCTTAGTTTCAACTATAGCCATTTTTAATCGCCTTCAAGGAGAATTTTGCCTATCTTTTCTCTTGTTTCTTTAATGATGCCTTCTATCTTTTCAGTTTCTTTAGGGGTCAGATTCCAATAATTCATGATTATTAATCTTGCAAGCCTTCTTAACTCTCTATTTAAGCTCATCCTTTCATGCCCGAAACTCTCATGCTTCTTTATGATATCTTCTATAGTTTCTTTTCTTTTTGCAATGAATTCTCTACCCTTATCAGTAATGGAATAAACTCTCTTTCCAGACTCTTCCTTTACATTAACATAGCCTAAGTCTTCAAGCATTTGAAGAGTTGGGTAAACCAAGCCAGCGCTAGGAGTATAAGACCCTGAGAATCTGTCACAAATAGCCCTCATGATCTCATATCCATGCATAGGTCTATCCTTAAGCGTTTCAAGCACTAGATACTTGAAGGCTCCTTTCTCCATTAGTCGTCTTGCTCTAGGGAATGGGTGGAACATATTATTTAAGATATATCGAAATATATTTAAATATTACTTTTAGAGGTTATGCTAAGTTTTTGGGCGGTTAATTTTTTGCTTCCTTTTCCTAAGCAGAAGGCGTAAGCCCCAATCAGTTACGAGACCAAGAATGAATGAGTTCGCTATAAAGATAAAAAGTGTAAGCATTAACATAGGACTACGAGGCAACTCATAGAGGATAAATGAAAATATCATGCGGAGAGCAAACCAAGGATTTTGAAGGTACCATGCTAGTTCAGAAAAGCATGAATATGGTCCAATCATAAAGAAGACTGATGAAGTAACATATATGAAGAAATAGACAGTTGCAAAGCCGAAAACTCTTATCCACCTAATCTTACTCTTCCCATTCATTTCTAATAAGTGCGCCTGATTATTTAAGGTTTCTAGGATAATAAGAATTATAGGATCAATTTCATGAGTTTGTGTTGACAAGAAGAGAAAAAGGACTTGGCGAGTTTTACGGAGATGAGATATTTAATGGAAAATAGCAATCCCTAAATAAAGGCTCATTCATAATAACCATAGTTATAAAGAATTGAAAGAAAAATCGGTTAAAAAAGTAAAGAAAATATATAATCGAATTTGTACGTGATGTGTTAAATTATGATTGAAATCAGATGGCATGGGCGCGGTGGGCAAGGTGCAGTTACTGCTACAGAACTATTAGCCAAGGCTGCTGTCAAGCAAGGACTAAATGCTCAAGCTTTTGCTATGTTCGGACCTGAGAGGCGTGGTTCTCCAGTAGTAGCTTTTACAAGAATAGATAAAGAACCTATAGAAGTTAGGTCTCATATTTACGAGCCAGACATAGTAGTCACATTGGATTCAACTATCATAAACATTGTAGATATCTCCGCTGGCTTAAAGCCCAGGGGTACTCTTGTGATAAACTCTAAGTCCTCTCCAAAAGAACTAAAGGAATCTTTTCCTAATTTTGGAATTGCTGCTGTCGATGCAACATCGATAGCCCTAAAAAGGCTGGGCGTACCTATAACAAACACTGTCATGCTAGGAGCCCTTGTGAAAGCAACAAAGATCGTGGAACTTAGTAATGTAGAGAAGGTCGTCTCTGAGAGGTTCAATCAAATCAATGTTGAAGCTGTAAAAGAAGCTTTTAATGAAACTCTCATGTTGGAGGTTTGAGGATGGGAAGATTACCCAAATGGAATGAGATGCAGGAAGGTTTCATAACTAAAACTCTATCTGAATCCATCAATAAGACAGGCACTTGGCGCACTTTTAAACCAATTATAGATTACTCAAGATGCACCAAATGTGGTTGGTGTGTGATTTACTGTCCTGAACCTTGTATTAGCTTTGAATCCTCAGGCGATGGTAAAGTAGTCATAGACTACGATTTCTGCAAAGGCTGTGGCATATGTGCTGAAGAATGCCCCATCAAGTGCATAGATATGGTTATGGAGGAGTAAAAGTTGCAAAAAGTCGAGCCTTTTCTCTTATCAGGAAACCTTGCCATAGCTTACGCTATAAAGCAACTTAATGTAGATGTAGTGTCGGCTTACCCTATTACGCCACAAACCACCATTATTGAGAAGATTTCAGAATATGTTGCGAAAGGAGAGTTAAAAGCCAATTTTATGCTGGTTGAATCGGAGCATTCAGCCATTTCAGCATGCTTGTCTGCTGCTGCCAGTGGGGCAAGGGTCTTTACATCTAGTAGCTCACAAGGGCTACTTTTAATGCACGAAATACTTTTCATAACATCTGCACTAAGGCTTCCAGTGGTTATGGTTGTAGCTAATAGATCGGTTTCAGCGCCGATAAACATATGGAACGATCATGGAGACATAATGCCTCAAAGAGATACAGGCTGGATTCAGTTTTTCGTAGAATCTGCTCAAGAGGCTTACGATAAAGTCATTCAAGCATATAGAATAGCTGAAGACCATCAGGTTAGACTTCCCATTATGATTAACATGGATGGAATAGTCTTGAGTCATACCTATGAGCCTGTATATCCCCTTAGCGATTCAGAAGTTGCTTCATTTTCGCCTTGGAATTTAAGTTTGAAAAGATTGGACCCAGATGACTTCTTGACCATTGGTGGTTTCTGCTATCCTGATTATTATTTTGAGACTAGATACCAATCCTCAAAAGCATTGGAAGACTCTCTTCCTATAATATCTAAAGTGGATAAAGAGTTTGGCAAGCTATCAGGAAGAAGTTATGGTCTGGTATCTCCATTCAAGTGTAATGATGCTGATACGATTTTGGTCTCCATGGGTTCAATATCTACAACCATTAGGGCTACTGTGAAGAAACTTAGAGAAAAGGGTGAAAAAGTGGGAATGGTAAGCCTTAGACTCTTCAGACCTTTTCCTCTTAATGAGTTGATTAAATCCATAAAAAATGCAAAGGCAATAGGTATCATTGATAGAGCTCTTTCGCCAGGAGCTGTGGCAGGACCGTTATTTACCGATGTAACCTCGGCCCTGTACTTATCAAAGATGAGCATACCAGCTGTGAACTTCTTTGTGGGATTAGGGGGTAGAGATGTAAAGATAGAAGATATTGAAAACATGTTCGTTAATCTCAAAAAGATACCCACTGGGAAGATCAAGAAGCATTCATACTATGTTGGTTTGAGGGGATAGAATGCCATTCAAGAACCTGAAAGAAATCATTGCTAGACAGGATTTCTTCAGCCCTGGGCATGGCCTTTGTGCTGGGTGTGGTGCAGCCCAGATAGCAAGAATTGTGATGAAGATAGCTGGAAAAGACAGCATCATGGTAAATGCAACAGGCTGCCTAGAAGTTTCTACTACTACATACCCATGGACGGCATGGAAGGTCCCTTACATACACGTAGCCTTTGAAAATGCAGCTGCTGTTGCTTCAGGGATAAGGGCTGCTTACGATGCTTTGATCATGAAAAAGAAATTGGGCAAAGATGTGAATGTGGTTGTTCTAGCTGGCGATGGTGGTACTGCCGATATAGGATTACAGGCTTTAAGTGGAGCCTTCGAGAGAGGAGATCGTATCACCTATATCTGCTATGATAATGAAGCTTACATGAACACTGGCATTCAAAGAAGTGGAGCAACGCCTTATGATGCTTGGACTACGACTAGCCCTGCAGGCCAAAAGACATTGAAAAAGGATCTGATGGGAATAGCCATAGCCCATAGAGTGAAGTATGCAGCTACAGCTACAATATCATACTTATTGGATGCAGCAAACAAAGTTGAAAAAGCGCTATCTATAAGTGGTCCATCTTTCATACACTGGCTTCAGCCCTGCACTATAGGATGGAGGTATGACCCAAAGTTGACAGTTAAACTAAGTAGGTTAGCCGTCAAGACAGGTCTATGGCCCCTCTATGAACATTATGATGGAATCAATAAACTTACGGTGCAAGTACCTAAAAGAACTCCAGTTTTGGAGTACCTTAAGCTTCAGGGAAGGTTTAGGCACATAATGGATAATCAAGAAGAATTGGCAAAAATTCAATCTTATGCTGATGAGCTTGCTGCTAAATTTGGATTAGGGCCTGTAGTTGAATAATTTTGTAAATAAAATACTACATTAGGTATAATTACCATCATATAATATGGAAGACTTATATGCTAGGATTGTTAAGGATATTGTGTTACGCTTAAAGAGTTAACTAGATTAAAGGAGGTGATAATTTGCATAGCTCTATCGTAAAGTACTATGTAAGGCTTAAATTTGATGTAGAGGGTGTAGTAGAAAAAGCTGACTTAATAGGAGCTATTTTCGGACAGACAGAGGGTCTATTCGGTCCTGAGATGAACCTTAACGAGCTTCAAAAGACTTGGAAGGTCGGTAGAATCGAAGTTAATTTAGAATCTAAAGGAAACAGAACCTATGGAGAAGTCTTGATCCCTATGTCTACTGACATATCTACTGCTGCCCTGATAGCTGCTGCTGTAGAGAATGTGGATAAGGTAGGTCCTTGTTCAGCACGCTTTACTCTCATAGGAATCGAAGATGTAAGAGAATCCAAGAGAAGAATTATAGCTGAGAGGGCAAAGAGCATAGTAAAGGAATGGGCATCAAAGTCCATAAGCGAAAGTGAAGAATTGCTGAAGGATATAATGGACGTTGCTAAACGCGCAAAACTCATCACTTATGGCAAGGAAGAATTGCCAGCTGGTCCAGGAATCCATACTTCAGATACCATAATAATCGTTGAAGGAAGAGCCGATGTGATAAACTTGCTAAGGGCTGGAATAGAAAATGTCATAGCCGTTGAAGGCGTAAAGATCCCTGAAACAGTGGTAAAACTATCTAAAGATAAGAAGGTCATAGCCTTTTTAGATGGGGATAGAGGTGGCGATTTGATATTGAAGGAGCTTTCCCAAATGATGAAAATCGACAAAGTCCTAAGGGCACCCCCAGGAAGAGAAGTCGAAGATTTGACGCCTTTGGAAATTCTTGAAATATTGAAAAAAGAAGTACAGATACAGCCTGCTGAAGAAGCCCCTATTCATCTAGAAGGATTGTCAGCAAAAGTTAAAGAATCTTTCTCTAGTATCAGTGGTACCCTAGAAGCCATAATACTGAATGAAAAATTTGATCAAATTGCAAGGGTTCCAGTCAATGAGCTTGTTCAACGTTTAGAGAATACAGAAGGAGCCAAGTATCTGATCTTTGATGGTATAATAACTCAGCGATTAGTAGACTTAGCCCTAAAGAAGGGAATGATCGCAATCGTCGGTCATAGAATGGGAGATATAGCGGAAAAACCATCTGATATATCGTTGAAGACCTTCGATGAATTCGGGCTGGAATGAACCCTAAAAGTAAATGATCATTCATAAATTCATAAAAAACAAAGGCTTAGTGTATCTAACTTTAGAAGATGCTGACGATCTTTGGTGTTTAAAGAGAATAATAGAGAATGGGGATCTAGTTTCAGGCGAAACGACTAGAGTAATAAAGCGTGAAGGGTTATACTCTAGGCCTGATAAAGGAGAGCGTGTAAGAGTTAGGGTTACAATGAGAGTTGAGAGCGCAAAGCTTGATAGTAGTCTTGGAAGATTGAGGATATCTGGTAAGATTGTAGAAATACCAGAGGATATAATTGCAAAAGGATCTTCCCATTCTATCGTTGCTACACCGAATTATAGTTTATCATTGCAGAAAGATCGCTGGAAAGATCTAGATCTGCGCATATTGAAGGACAGTGTAAGAACATCAGAACGCTTCATACTAATCGCTATAGATGGTAGAGAGGCTGGCATTGGAACAGTTAAAGGAACTCATCTTCAGATCTTACCAACAATAGAATCTGGTTTAATGGGAAAACATTACGACATAAAAGCAAAACCATCGAATCTTTACTTTGATCAAGTAGCTCAAACGATCCTATTAGAATATGATCCATTAACAAAGATATTTTTGGCAGGACCAGGTCATGTAAAAAACTCCTTTGCCAGCTTTTTGTTAAAACTAAGAGGTGATTTTAAAGAAAATCTGAAATTGATAGATGGGATAGACGTCACAGGCGAAGATGGAATATACATGATACTTCGCTCCCCTCAGTTCAAGAAACAAATTGAAGAAAGCAAACTGGCTCGAGCATCTAACCTATTAGAGCAAGCTATAAAAAGAATAAGCGATGGTGATAAGAAGGTAGCTTATACCTTTAATGAAGTCAAAGAAGCCAGCAATTTAGGCGCCGTAGATTCAGTGTTAATATCCGACAAGATTTTTGATTATGGCATAAACGATGACGATCTTGCAAGCCTTCTTAATTCTGTGGAAACGTTCCGTGGGAAGAGCTACATGATAGATTCAAGTACTGAAATCAGCTCTCAAGTTATGGCATTGGGTGGAATAGTCGCTCTTCTAAGGTTCTCTAGCAAGTAAAATATTATTCGACTCGTTAATCAATTACATTTTCATTTAACCATGATAAATATTTATCATCAACGTACTCTGGAGTTATTTCTACTATCTCAGGAACTTCATAAGGATGATTCTTTTTGATGAAATCTTTCAATTTGTCTGTACCTTTTTCTGTAGTTTTAAAAAGCATTAAGAATTCTTCAGTATCTTCCATCTTTCCTTTCCATGCATAAATTGATCTAACCTTAGTTATGTTTACACATGCAGCAAGCTTAGCTTTTATAGAATCCTTGGCAATTTTATCAACGCTCATCTGATCTGGGCAAGTAGTAATTATCATCTTCATTTTGATCATGATAGATAAATAAAGAGGTATTCTAATCTTTTTTCACATTAGATCGTCAAATATGGGACAATTATCATAAATATT
>JARVKD010000016.1 GCA_029775875.1 Nitrososphaeria archaeon | reverse complement strand
TAAACCTTGGCTCTGGAGAGATCGATCTCAATCCTAAGCCCTTGTTCGTTTATGGTAGATACTTGAAGATGGTAAGAGGTTTTCCTCAAAAGCGTAGAAAGTGTAGAAATTGTAGAGGAAAAGGGTGCTCTGAATGTGAATATACAGGATTTTCAAAAGAGCAAAGTGTTGAGCAGATTCTCGCTCAAAATCTAATAAAGAGATTTAATGCTAAAGGAGCAAAGTTCACATGGATAGGAGGGGAGAGTTCCGAGAGCCTTGTTCTGGGCAATGGCAGACCTTTCTATGCTGAAATAGTCAAGCCTAAGCTAAGGCATACAGATGAATCAGAGATGCTAGAGGAAAATGGGATAATTCTTAAGGAGATAAAGATTGTAGATGAGATTCCAAAAAAGAGTCCAAATTTCATGGTAAAAGTTTCCGCTCACATAAAATTCGATGAAGAAATAGACGAAGAAAAGCTCTATGCTCTTAAAGAGAAATTACAGAATTCTGAAGTTAAGGTAATACCTTTAAAGAAAAAGCCTTTCACGAAGAAGATATATGAATTTGACATAGAGATGATAAATGAAAGGGAAGCAAAGGCTACATTCAAGTGTGATGGAGGACTAAATATAAAAAGGTTCATCGGCGGTTCTAATTCTGATGTAGGGAAAGATTTGTTAGAGATTACTCCTAATGTGTCTGAAGTAATAGGGATAAAAGCAGATTGTGATACTTTCGATATACTGGATGTGGAAGTTTTAAATGAATAAGTTTAAGAAGGGTTCTTAAGATCAGCTTATGCATTAGAAGTTAAAGACTAGGTGTATAAGAATTGCCAAGGTCGAAAGGTTATAGACGTAAGACAAGAGGTTTACTGACTAAGAGGGAGAATAGAGGTCTGACATTTCTCCTTCATGACTATAAAGTAGAAGACAAAGTGGTCATAGACATAGATCCAAGCCAGGTCAAGGGTATGCCTCATAAACGTTATCAAGGTCTTGTAGGCACTGTAGAGGAAGTTAGGAGAAGGTCTTTAGTGATAAAAGTACCGGTTGGGAACAAAGTGAAAAAGATCATAGCTAGGTTGGAGCATGTGAAGCCACATCCATAGCATTAAGTAAAAAGTTAAAATAAATCTGGCTAAGATAATATAATAATGAATTTTTGGTGGTTTGATTGCGTGAAGTCAAAAAAAGCGTAATTTCCATACCAGAAGTCAAGGAAACATTGGAGAAGATCGATGTAGAGAAAGCTGACCAGATACAAAAAAGGACTTTAGACTATGCATCAAAGTTCTCAAAGACTGAACCTGAAAAAGCAAGAAAAATGAAAGAAAGGCTAGTCAAAGAATGCTCATTGACAGAAGAAGAAGCCATAGAATTGATCAACATAATGCCTAAGAGCATAGAAGAGGTAAGAGTCTTTACATCAGGCTGGAAGAAGCTATTATCGACAGAGGTTGTAGAGAAGATAATTAAGATACTAACTGAGGCTTGAAGAATTTAAGGCTGAAGTATAGCCCTACTTTCTATTTCGCTATACTTTAGCTTTCTAAGAACCTCGTTAGCATCCTCAAGCCTATGACTTTCCACTGAGATATGAATTCCTCCGTCTTCTGCTATCTTAAGGACTTCACGCATGTCTTGCCTTGTTCCTATGACTATTGCTCTGACGATTTTTTCTTCATGGAAAAAGAACTCTTTGATACTCCCAGACACTGCTAAGACTATAGTACCTCCAGGTTTCACTACCTTGACTGCTTGATCTATGGCTTTATCTGAAGGTGCAAAGACTATAGAAGAGTCAGCGTAGTTGATATTCTTGAAATATTTCACAACATCCTCTTCTTCAGGTGAAATTACAGAATAAGCTCCAAGCTTGGAAGCCATTCTAAGATGATTTTTGCTTCTGCTCACAGCGATGATTTTAGCCCCCCAGAGCTTTGCAATCTGTATGGCTACTTGCCCAACACCGCCAACCCCAAATACTGCAACTATTTTGCCAGGAGAAGGGTTGCTATACTTTACGGCTTTGTATGCTGTCACACCAGGGCAGAAGAGAGGAGTTGCCTCAGCATCACTTAATCCATCTGGCACTTTGTACACGAATTGATAATGAGCTTTGATATACTCAGCATATCCTCCATCCACAGACTGGCCTGTTATCACCTTCCTTTTGCATATGTTCTCTCTCCCAGTAAGGCAGTATTCACAAGTACCACAAGAATGGTATAATGGCTGAATCCCAATTCTATCCCCAACCTCTATATTCTTTACATCCTTGCCAATAGATTCTACTATGCCTACTATTTCATGGCCTGGGATGATAGGTAACTTAGCAGGAAAGCCTCGTTTTAACCAGTCTCCTTCTATCATGTGCAGATTTGATCGACATACACCACAGCCTCTAACTCTTACCAAGACTTCTTCATTACTGATAGTAGGATTTTCTATGGATGCAAGTCTTAATGGTCTATCTTCTATAGGCGCGGTCTTATCAAGTAGCATGGCCTTCATGGGCTTTCAGACCAATTTTTACATACAAAGCAATCATAAGCTTTGCGTTAATACTGAAAATGTTAATAATATACTCTGCCTTTTACTAATAGATTAAAATTGGCAGAAGTTGCCGATGAGGCATACATAAAGCGTTGCATTAACTGTAGCAGGAAGATAGTGAAACCTGTTCTATATCGCGGCTATGTTTTTTGCTCTGAAAAATGTAAGAATGAATTCATGGCTTCAAAAAATCTCACAAAAAAGCATAAATAATAAAATTGGCTCTTACCATTATCTAGGTATGCACCAAATGAATATTAAGGAAATTATTAGGGGAGGTTTTCTATTTATGATTATAAATTTATTCGTTAAGTTTTCATATTTAAGATTCATTAGAGAATCCCTCCCCTTTCAAATAGAATAATAAAAGACCATTCTAATGATTGGAGAAAATCAATCAATTCTGAGAGGATAAAAAATGTCGAACAAGATAGGTCCTTCTAGAAAGTATGAAGAATATGCCTACGTTTTAGATTTTATCCCTCATGGCAAGTCTTTTGTCATAAAAGAAAGAGAAGGACCTATAGTCCAAGCCATAGGAGAAGAATGGTTGACCTTGCTAGAGATACTGGCTATGAACAGAGTCACCTTTGAGGTTGGGGAGAGAATATGCATTGCAAGAGAAGGTAGAACAAAAGTGATAAGCGTCCTTGGAAGGCTTGAGTATAAAGATTTAACGAATAATGCCAAAAATGAATTGCCTATAGTTTGTGAGAAGATAGTCAGAGAAAATGAGAAAAAATATGTAACTTATTTTAACGAGTTACAGCCTGTAACTCCAAGGCTTCACGCCCTTGAGTTGATACCAGGGATAGGTAAAACTCTCATGAGGCAAATCCTTGAAGAGAGAGAGAAGAAGCCCTTCGAAAGCTTTGATGACATTCAAAAGAGGGTAGGGTTGAAAGACCCTGTCAAACTGATAGCAAAGAGACTGGTTGAAGAGATTTCTGAAGCTCCAAGGATAACAGTATTTGTGAAAAAATGAAGAGAAGAAGTTTAGGACAGCACTTACTTATTGATGATCATTTGCTCAATAAAATGGTTGAATTTGCTAAAGTATCAAAAAATGACATAGTTTTTGAATTCGGCTCTGGGACTGGTAATTTAACAGAGATTTTATGCAACAAAGCTAAGAAGGTAATCTCGTGGGAGATAGATGATGAACTTTATGAGATGGCTAAATCAAGACTGAGCAGATTTGAAAATCTAAACTTGATTCATGGAGACGCTCTTGAATCTAGGCATAAGTTCAACAAACTAGTCTCGAATATACCATACTCTGAATCTAGAGAATTCATAGAGTGGTTGATAAAGAAGGATTTTGACATAGCAGTAGTGAATTTTCAAAAAGAGTTTGCAGAGAAGTTGCTTTCTCAACCAGGTTCTAAGGATTATAGGGCTGTAACCATCATAGCAAGATCGAGCTTTGATCTAGAGCCTTTGATGGCAGTTGATAGAGAAGCCTTCAAGCCTAAACCTAGAGTTGAATCTCTAATGCTATCATTAAAGCCAAAGAAAGATAGGATAAATGATTCCATTATTACATACATAAAACTTCTATTTTCGTTTCGTGGGAAGAAGGTTGTAAACGCTTTAAAGATGATCTGTAAAAAACAGGGTAAAGACTATGAGAAAATGCTGTATAGATTAGATCATGAGATTTTCCAAAAAAGAGTTGAGCGACTAACAGTAGAAGAATCGGTAAGAATCGCTAAAGAATTATGCAACCTTTGATGCCTCTACTGCAAAAATTTCTTCGAAAAACAATTTACGCTTGCCTATTCTTCTCACTTTAAAATTCATCTTCCTTAACATTCTTATTATCTTTTCATAATTCGATAAAGTAGATAAAATGAATACCATTAATCCTGATTTTGAAATTACCCTTAAGGATTGCTCTATGAACCTCTCCGTTACTTCAATACCCTCTTTTCCACCCTCAACATTTCTATATACTATTTTTCCAGAAGGAAGATAAGGCGGGTTGAAAACTATAAGGTCGAAGCATTCTTCACGAAAAGCACTTGCTCCATCACAAAGCACTAATTCAAAATTATCAAAATTGAGGGATTTTAGCCTTATTTGAGCTTCTTTTAACGCTTTCTCATTGATTTCAGTTCCCACTACAAAGGGATTTCTTTTACAGATTTCAGCAGTGATATAGCCTGAGCCTACTCCTATCTCTAAAGTGATCTTGTTTGAATATCTTCTAATAGCATCGGTAAGTAGAAAAGTATCCTCTGCTGGCTCGTATGAATCAAATCCCATATTTCTCAATAAAATGACAAATCTGATTTAACCTTAAGTTTTTGATTTCTGGGAGCATTATAAGATAGTGTTTGATGACAGCGTTCTTATGGTGGAGGTGGCGGAGGTAACTCAAGAACGTTGGTTAAATCTTTGACGAATTTACGGGAGTTACTCCCATAGAGGGCAACGGCAATTAAAGCAATTATTGATAAAATTAGGCTTATGATAGCAATTTCTGTTAGAAAAATGGAAGAGAATAGGTAAAGTAATAACGTGAATCCGAACACAAAGAAGGAAATTCCCATAATTGCAACCAAGATAAAGAACGGCATACTTTTTACTCGATAATCGATTTGGACTTTTGAGCCATTAACACTAGGTATAATATTTATAGAAACTTGCTTACCGATATTTTGTGGGCTCCAACTAGAAGAACTTCCATGCTTACATGAAATGTGATTTGGCTCCTGAGAAACTAACATCTGAGCATTCTGACTTATGAGAAAATTCTTAAGTTGATTGAAAACTGCATTTGCCCCAAGAGAAGTATCCTTCTCAATTTTAACCATGTTCGAGACGGAAAGTATCTATTTATTTATTCTTTGCGTTAATAGATTCCAAGATGTGTTCTAATCTCTATCATATCTCCATCCTTTAATTCAAAGCTCTTACCAACCCTAACACCATCGAGTTCATCTTTTCTCCATACTTTTGCGTATTGAAAGAACCTTGCTAAATCCTTGTGAACATTTTCAGCTATGTCTATAGCCTTTGCTCCTTTCTTCATTATCAAAGGCTTTCTTTCTGGTTCCTCCCCTATTCCCTTTGTGTATATTCGAATCAAACCAAGCCTTTCTAGAATATATGATGCAAAAACATCTTTGTTGATAGATGAATCGAAAATGATTACATTAGGAATTAGAGCTTTTAATTCATCGATTTGATCCCTTCTTAAAGAGATAAGAATAGCCTTCTTCAAAATTCTCCCAAATAACGCTGACTCAACATCATCAAGGTTAGAGTCTCGAGTTATCTTGATTATAGCGTTTCTAATCTTATAACCAGATAAGAAATCTACAATATCTTTCTTACTGCAAAAGTCTGATGAACCAACCATCCTTATTCCACCACTTGGCGTTGATATTATCTCAACCTTAGGATAGTCTGAGCGTATGTCTATGTTATGCAGTTCAAACCAATCGATAACATCTTTTACATAATCTAATGGTTCATGACCTAAAACTATCAATATACCATCAGCATTTCTGGAGAGGTTCATAAATCTCTCCAATTTTTCCTCACTTATTCCTCTATCGAAAGGCGCAACTATCAATTGAAATTGAACATCAAGCCCTTCGAACACTCCTAATATAGGCTTCATAAGTGCCTCATGAGACTTTATGTCAGATCTTGCCAAAAGGTTGAAGAAAGATATAGATGTATGTAAAGTTCCTACTATGGCTAGTTGTGTAATTTCTCCTTTTTTGACTGCCCACTCTAACCGAGAAGAACCTTTTCGTCTTGTCTTTATTCTCTCTAATTCTTCCTCTAATGATGCCATCTGCCTCTTTATGGACATCTCCAGCTTTTCAGTTCCCTTATGCTTTGGAAAACTAGAATAAAATTCCTTCAATAACTGAAGCTTTTTGGCTGGGTCTCTAGCAACTGTAGCCTCTGCCCATTTTGCCTTTGCTTTCTCTGGCAGGTTTGTAACCATCATGTTGAAATATGTTGATGGAGGTAAAAAATTTTGGGTTTAGTGTCATGAAAAGATTTTCAATAGCCCTTGTAGAGCCTGTTTATGAGGTTAACGTTGGTCTTATCGCTAGAGTCATGAAGAACTTTGGTTTAGAAGAATTGTTACTGATAAATCCTAAAGTTGATCTAAGCAAGGCAAGGAAGTTTGCATCTCATGGCGTCGACATTCTTGAAAAAGCTAAGACGATAGGCTTTGATGAATTGATAAAAAGTTTCGATATAGTGGTTGGTACTACTGCTATAGCAACGAAAAGACCTTCCAAGGTTTTGAGAAAGGCTTTAACCCCTGAAGGTCTCGCTGAAAATCTAAAAGAATTTTCTGGAAACCTTTGCTTGCTCTTTGGGCGTGAATCCACAGGGCTTAAGAATGAAGAGTTAAAGAAATGTGATATGATAGTCAGCATAGACACTGGAACAGAATATAGAACATTGAATATATCTCACTCTGTTGCCATGCTGTTATACGAGATATCAAAGCAAAAAATCGAAGCCCATGAAGAGATGGCATCAAGAGAAGACAGAGATAGAACAATAAAATACTCTATCAAATTGGCAAAAATGTGTGGTTTTCAAGAACACAAAGTACCATTGCTGGAGGAAGCCATGAGAAAGTTATTGGGAAAGGGCAAGCCTGCTCCTAGAGAGTTATACCTTTTGATGGGCTTGCTAAGAGAAGCAATATTGGCTTTACAAAGAAAAGGTATCTAAATTAGATCAGAAAGTTCTTGCTCATTGTAAATCTCTGACGGATCTTCTTTTAACGGCTCTACTACACTCTCTTCTATCTTCTTAAGGGTTTCTTCTGAATGTTTTATCGCCAACTTTTTCCTCTTGAACCAAGTACCATAAAGCTTGCCACACTTTTTACACCTTACCCCTGAATCTGAATAATATAATACATCGCCACCGCATGAGCATTTACCGAATACGCCCTTCTCTTCGACTACTTCAATTAAGCGAATTGTTTTTTGCCTCATACCAATTCTTCTTATAACATAAGTTATATAAACCTTTATGGTTGATTCTAAGCAAAAATTAATCTTTTTCTTGCACTTTAAATAAAACAAACAGAACTAAGTCTAAAATTTACATCCTATTTTAAACATATGTTATTTCTGATAATGTTTTAATAGAATTTAAGATTTAAAGAAATTCGTCCATTACGGAAAAGTAATCATAATTTGAATCTATATCCAAATTGTATGTATTCTCTCTAAAACAATCTTAAGTGTTGAGCTTATTATCTCTCTCATTAAAGTATTGCCTTTGTAATTGATATACGCTGCAGGCGATTGATGACCATAACGTTTAAAATTTGGATAAATCCTATCTAAAGGTCGATAAAAATGCCTATAGATCAGAATTTCAAAAGCAATAGAAAACATATGGGTAAGCATGAAGGTCACGATGTCTGGGGTCCTGTTGAACCGCCTAATGTATTGGGCATACATGGTAGTATAGTGGCTGTAGACTGGGACCTTTGTAATGGTGATGGTACTTGCATAGATGTTTGTCCAGTGGCCGTATTCGATTGGTTTAACACTCCAGGCCATCCGAAGTCTGAAAAGAAGTCGGACCCCATAAGAGAACCTGATTGCATATACTGCATGGCTTGTGAGACTCAGTGCCCAGAACAAGCCATTAAGGTAACTCAGCCTTAAGGATCATTTAAGCTCTCTATAACATCTTAGATTTTTTTATTTAGATTATTTTGATCTTTAATAGACCTTATCCAAAACGGTTATGAATAGTCTATAGCCCATACTTATGATGTATTGGTAGACCAAACACAGGAGTTCGTTGTTCATAAGTTCGTAAAGCCAAATACTATAGAGCTAAGAAAGTATCAGATAGATTTAGCCTCTGAATGTTTAGAAAATAACCTTCTGATAATTATACCGACTGGCTTGGGCAAAACAGTTATAGCAGCTTTAACAATAGCAGAGCATCTAAAGCTCTTTCCAGACAAAAAGTGTCTAATCCTTGCTCCAACGAGGGTATTGGTTCATCAACATAACGATTTTCTAACAAAGCATCTTAATGTTGAAGAGAATGATATAGTAGCTATAACTGGTGAAGATAGCCCTAAATCAAGAAGAGAGAAGTGGGGAAAGAGAATAGTATCATCCACTCCCCAAATTTTCAAAAACGATCTGAATCATGAAATCATAAGTCCAACGGATTTCTCTCTTTTGATCTTCGATGAAGCCCATAAAGCTATTGGAAGTCATCCTTACTGTATCATTGGTAAAAAATTTTTTAATGATAACCCTAATTGCAGAGTGATAGGTCTTACAGCATCTCCTCCATCTAATAAAGAAAAGTTAAAGGAAATCATGGAACATCTCAATTTAGCCAAAATAGAGGCAAGGGATGAAAAGAGCAGAGATGTTAAAGATTACGTCTATAAGACAGATGTAGAGTGGATAAGGCTTGATCTTCCTCCTATCATAATTGAAATAAGAAGGGCTTTGAAAGAGGCTCTGTCTATTAGGCTAAGGAAATTAGAAGATGCTGGGTTACTCAAGATTAGAGATGGAAAATTTGTAAGCCTAAAGACCCTTCTTGAATTGAGAAAAGAAGTTGAAAAGAGCAACATATCAGAAATTAGATCATCCTTATTCTCAGCAATAAGATTAGCTCATGCCATGAACCTTTTGGAAACTCAGAGTCTATCGTCTTTTGTAAAATTCTTTGAAAGATTGTTCGTAAGGAGTAGAGGGATAGGAGTAAGGGATTTGATGGAAGATCATAGTGTGAAGGAAGCCTACGAGACTGCTAAAGGAGCTTTAGAGTTGGGGATAGAACATCCTAAGGTTCAAGAGCTAGAGAAGATCGTAAGTTCGTTAAAAAATGATGAGAAGGCGATAATCTTTGCAAGCTATAGAGATTCTGTGGAGAGTATTCACAATAAGCTTTCATCGAAAGGATTCAAGGTAGGGCAATTGATAGGAAAGAGCGGTAAGACAGGGCAATCACAAGAGGAGCAAGTCAAGGCTCTCGAAGGATTGAAGAGTGGATCATTTAACATTCTTACAGCAACTCAAGTTGGGGAAGAGGGACTTGATGTCTCCGACTGTAATTATGTCGTATTCTACGATAACATTCCTAGCGCCATCAGGTTCATTCAAAGGAGAGGTAGGACTGGTCGAAGAGCCCCTGGCAGACTCATCATATTGATGACAAAAGGGACAAAAGATGAAGCATACTATTGGGTGAGCAAAAGAAGGTTGAAGGAAATAAAAGAAGTCATCAAAGAAGTAGAGGTCAAGAAGAAAGGACCTTTGGACGATTATGTTAAAGAGCAAAAGGAGGCACCTTTGATCTACGTTGATTGTCGTGAGACTATTGGCATAATCGAAAATCTTAGAAATCTAGGAGCAAGAGTAGAAGTCAAGAGCCTTGACACTGGGGATTTCATCTTATCAGACGATGTAGTAGTTGAAAGGAAGACCATAGACGATTTTACAAAATCCATAATGGATGGTAGACTCTTCAAGCAGATCATAGCCATGAAAGATGCTTACAGAAGACCGATAATGATACTACAAGGAGAGTTGAGAGATGCTGTTGGCATAGGAGAAAGTGCCTTTTTTGGGGCTATAGCTAGCATAATATCAGACTTTCAAGTCCCTATAATTATATCACATGACGAAGAAGAAACCTCAAAGATGATTTACCATATAGCTCGCCGTGAACAGATGGAAGTAAAGAAAGAAGTTAGGGTTAGAGAGGGTAAGAAACCCTTTAGCATAGATGAGATTCAGCGCTACATTGTATCTGGAGTACCTAGTATTGATGCCATACTGGCTGATAGATTGTTAAAAGAGCTTGGAAGTGTTGAGAGAGTTTTTACAGCAAGTGAAGAAGAATTGAAGAGGGTAAAGGGTATAGGCGAAAAACTAGCAAAGAGGATAAGAGAATTATCTAAAGCAAAATATGAACCTAAATGATTAAAGGCCCATATACTGCTTCTAATCCGAGAACGTCGCCAAGTCCTAAAGTTCGTTTGTAAGTTTCTCCAAAGCTTCCGCGACCATACATTGTCAACCAATAATCAGCGCTATCGTATAAATCAGCTAAGCCAGCCCAGTGTCCAAACTCATGAGTCATTAGGTTCTGAACATCCATCCTCCCTGCTTCGCCTGTGAGGCTCCACTTATAGTATGTGTTCATTCTCGTGTCAGTTTCGAGAATCATTGAGCCACTATACCAAACGTATGTGACAGCTATTACGCCCGATCTATAAGTACCCCATGCTACAACATTATACCCATCACGCCTTCCAGCACTTCTAGTGGTAGTGCCGATGTATGAAAATACTTCATAAGCAGTTTCATCATCCCATGTTTCCGCAGATGTAGTTATGGCTGCTACTACATCAGATGTTGAGAAGCCATACTTGTTGCTTGGGTTTACATAGTATTTCGCTGTGCTATACCAATGAAAATTCAACAGCTTATAATGTGGATTTGTCATCGAATCATCTGTATCAGGAATAGCGTAAACGACAACTCTTCGACTATCATACCTTTCAATGACCATCAAACTTGCTGATGATTCTGCAGTAGACACAGAGGAGAAAAGTACTGTAGCGCTAGACCAAAGTATCAAGACAATCAGAACTAAGGAAGCAACTTTCTTCATTTTTCTAACCTACTAAATTGACAGAATTGAGAGTTATCTTGCTTAAATACTTTCTAGTCTGCAATCAATTTGATAATGATATATTATATTTGACTTATTCAAGATAAACTTTAACAACAAGCAACATAAATATCTTTAAGAAATTAAGATGGTGATCGAATGACAAAAAGACAGTTTATCATAGATGATGGGAAAGAGAAGATACCTGTTGAAGGGCATGAGCATAAAAATGTTGCAATTAAGTACTTGATGAAAAGACGCCGAAGTCTACTCATGACCAAGAATCCTCAGAAGGTTGAGGAATTATTCGCTCAACTCCCTTCGAAGATAAAGATCATAGGAAAGCAAGTTACAAAAACCTATGATATAAAATGGGAGCGCATAGGCACCGAGGAGTTTTCTGGTGCAAGGTTTGTTTTCACGCTTCAAGAGTCTTAAACGATTAAGCGCTAGAGAATATGCAATTCAGACATAATTCTTATCAATAAAGATACCTTCATGATGGCATACTCGTCTAGGAAATTGGATCTAGACATAATAGAAAAGGTTAAGCAAGATATTGTAAAGAGCGAAAAGAGATACAAACCTAAATAATGGTTGACTGGATTCTTCCTTTCTCAATGCTATCTGTTAACGTTTAATTCTTTGATGATAAAACAAATCGTTATGATTAGAGTCAAGACGCCATCAAGGTTACACATAACTCTTATCGATCTGAATGGCAAACTAGGAAGAATAGATGGCGGAGTTGGTATAGCATTGCAAGAGCCAAGTATAGTTCTAGAAGCAGAGCTTATAGATGATGGCATAAAGGTTGAAGGAGATGATAGTGGTAGAGCCCTTGAAGCAGCAAAAAGAGTTTTGAAGGCTTACAACTTGAAGAGAGGGTTACATTTAAGAATTCTTCAAAAGTATGATGAGCATGTCGGTCTTGGTTTTGGTACTCAGTTATCATTAGGGACTGCCTTTGCTGTAACAAACCTACATGGAATTAGTGTTAGCCCTAGAAGATTGGCTGAAATCGTCGGAAGAGGCGGGACATCAGGGATAGGTGTTGCTGCCTTCGAATTTGGTGGTTTTATAGTTGATGGAGGGCATACATTTGGTGTAAATAAACAGAAGCAGAGTTTTCTTCCATCATCCGCCTCTAAAGCTCCTCCTCCTCCAGTAGTTTCTAGGCTTGATTTTCCTGAAGACTGGTTGGCAATTCTAGCCATTCCAAGAGCAATGCAAAGAATTCACGGCTCACTTGAGGTTGAGCTTTTCTCTAAATACTGCCCAATCCCTATCAATGAAGTTCAGGCTTTATCACATATAATCCTTATGAAGCTCTTGCCCTCACTAGTTGAGAAAGATATAGTTGAGTTTGGAGATGCTATATCAAAAATTCAGAATGTAGGTTTCAAGAAGATAGAATTGAATCTTCAATCTGATAAAGTGAAGAAGATTATGAAAACAATGGCTGAAGCAGGTGCCTATAGTGTGGGTCTAAGCTCTTTTGGGCCCACTCTTTACGCCTTCGTTGATAGTAAGAAAAAGGCTTTAACAATAGCTAAAGCTGTCGAAGATGATATGAAAGAGAAAGGGGGAAAAGTACTGGTAACAAAGGCAAATAATAAAGGTGTAAAACTATCTAAATTAAGTTAATTTTGTAATATGGAAAATTTTCCCAACTTGTTAATATATTAGTTTGACCATAATTATTACAATGCAATTCCTAATAGTATCTGGCTTCTTTGGTTCTGGAAAGACTACCTTGATATTAGAACTGGCTAGAGAACTCTTTTTGAATCACAAGAAAAAGCTAGCAATAATCGTCAACGACATTGGAGAAGTTGGGATTGATGATAAAGTGATGAAGTCTTATGGCTTAAATGTAAAAGAGATGTTTGGAGGATGTATATGTTGTGAAATAGCGGTAAACTTGCCCATAACGATAAAAATTCTTAAAGAAAATTACAATCCAGACTTGGTTATCTTGGAACCTTCTGGCGTTGCCGACGCCTTCAACGTGAACAAAGTCCTGGATTCTATAAATGGTATAGACCTAGAAGTGTTGCCAGTCGTAACTCTTTTCGATGCCACTCAATTAGACCTATTGCTAGCATCTTATCCCTTCATAATAAAACAACTAAAGAGTGCAGACTTAGTATTGATAAACAAGATAGATAAAATTTCAGATTCGTCCTATCTAAAAGAGATAGAAGAAGAAATTCGCAAGGTAAACGAAGAAGCAAATATAATGCAAATATCAGCCTTGCGTAAATCAAACATTAATAAAGTTGTAGAAAATCTGTTTTCTTAATGAAAATCCTTGATAAGCCGTCTGTATTCGTTGCAGAGATAAATTTAGAATTTTCTAAAACTAGAACTATGAATGAATTAAAGGAATTTTTTCGTGAACTAGTTTTGAGGCTCTTTGAAGTTAGTAGTGTTAATGATAAGCTTGTAGGTCACATCAAGATTTATTCTGAAGGAAAGAAAGGCTCATCTATTCGCGCAAACCTTACTGGAAGTATCAAAAATCTTACAGTGATTACTAATGGTAATGGAGAAGAAAGCAAGTTGAAAGTTTGGATAAATGTGATAACATTTATGGTAAAAGAGGAAGAATTATTGAAGTGTGTTAAAGATGCTATCATGAAATTTGTTGAAGATAATAAAGAAATCGTAAAGAGCTTTGGATTGAGTATTTCTGATGCCCATGAAAATCATGAAAATGAGTTAGCTTTCTGACAACTATGTCTACTCAGCTCTAACACTAAAATTCTACATGATCTCCGATAGTAACATTATTTGGCTTCAAATCCAAGATCGAAGATTTTTCTATTCAATTCAATATACCTTTCAGGGATTGCTTCTTTTATGCCATCCAAAATGGACTCTCTCTTCAATGGAATCAGTTTTTTAGCACAAGAGTAACCAAGCATATACATGTTCGCCATAATAGTATCTCCTGTTGCTTTCTTTGCCATTTCAGACGCATCGATTAAGATCACTTTATTTGAGAAGGGTTTTAGAGAATCTAATACATAGCTCAAAGATGGATACTCTTCTTTAGCGATGAAGATAGATGATGGAATTAATCTATGAGAATTAACCAAGAATACAGTTCTTTTCTTTGATCCAAAGTAGCAAGAGCGTAAAGCCTCTAAAGGTTCTAAAGCAAATACCAGATCTGCCTTTCCTTCTAGTACTAATGGTGAGTATATCTTATCACCAAATCTTACATGGCAAGCTATTGCACCACCTCTTTGAGCCAAGCCGTGCAATTCTGATGCCTTAGCATCAAATCCTTCCTTTAAGGCAGACCAAGTTATTATGTTCGTGAGAGTAAGGACTCCTTGCCCTCCTATTCCTGTTATGATTATGTTGAATTCCATTATTTCACCGCCTTTATTGCTCTTTTTGGGCATATACGAACACAAACAGCGCAACCTGTGCAAAGGTCTTTGTCTATAAAGAACTTATCATTCTCTATGAATATTGCTGGACAGCCAAATTCATACAAGCATATGCCACAACCATCACAAAGGCTTTGATCTATTCCAAACTTTGGTATTACAATCCCTTCTCTCTTCTTTCTTCTAATAGCCAGCAATTGGCACTCTCTCTTTGCAACTATCACAGAAACCTTTTCTTTTTGTAAATATTCTCTGACTGCATCTTCCATCTCTTTTACATTGAAAGGATCCACTACCCTTACATTCTCGACGCCACAAGCCCTTACTATATCCTCTATGTTTATGACTTTGCTCTTCTCTCCCATACCAGTTATGCCAACTCCAGGATGTGGCTGATGGCCTGTCATAGCAGTGGATCTATTGTCGAGAATTATTATCAAAGGATTCGATCCGTTGTAAACAGTGTTTATCAAGCCTGGAATTCCAGCATGAAAGAAGGTCGAATCTCCGATAAAGGCAATAGCCTTCTGATCACTGACTTTTTTGATGCCATGAATGACTCCTTCACTAGCGCCCATGGAGAATACGAAATCCTGAGTTTCAAAAGGTGGATAAACCCCTAATATATAGCAACCTATGTCTCCACCGAATACAGCATCTTCTCCCACCACTGATTTTGTTGCAAAGAATGAAGCCCTATGAGGGCAGCCTGGACACATTACAGGAAGTCTCTTTACTATACTTAACTTCTTGTACTCTTCTTTCTGAGCAATAGGGTTGAATTGTGATTTGACTCCAGTTATCTTGCTAATAGCAAGCAATACATGCCATTCCTTAAGTTCACCAGATCTTGGAAGATAACCATTCTTCTTTCCATAAAACTCCAATTCTGGGTTAACATCTTTTGCTAGAGCACTTACGCTTTCTTCGAGAATTGGTTCGATTTCTTCAACGAAAAGAATTGATTTAAGATCTTTTATGAAGTTCCTTATCTTATCATCTGGTATAGGATAGGTCATTCCCAATTTTAGAACTGGTAAATCCAACTTCAGATCTTGCAGAGCATCCATAACATAATTAAATGCAACGCCAGAAGTTACTATGCCTAAATCATTTTTTGAGCCTTCGTTCAAAGAGAAATTTATATCGATTTCCTCAGATATTTTCCTTAATTCATTTAACTTTTTGTGCAGCTCTTCATGAGTCTCCATTATATATGGGGGAAAGTTCCTGAACCTTATCGAATCCTTGTTAAACCTGCCTCGTTTTTTCCCTTCAACTATTTTGCCAAGGGTAACAACTCCTCTTCCATGACTCACTCTTGTTGTAGTCCTTAAGAGTAAAGGAATGCTGAATTTCTCAGACAGATTAAAGGCTATCTTCGTGAAATCTTTACACTCTTGTGAATCTGAAGGCTCCAGCATTGGTATATGAGCAAGTCTAGCATAGTAACGGCTATCTTGCTCTGATTGAGCACTACTCCAGCAGTTTGGATCATCAGCAACTACTATGACCATGCCTGCTCTAACCCCTATATACGCTAGAGGAAAGGCACTATCAGAAGATACGTTCAATCCATACTGCTTGAAGGAGACCATCGATCTAACTCCACAAAGGGCAGCTCCAGCAGCAGCCTCTAAGGCAACTTTCTCATTAGTGCTATATTCAAAGTACAAGTTAGCATCTTTAGCGATTTCTGAAAAAGTATCTCCTATCTCTGATGCAGGAGTTCCAGGATAAGTAGAAGAAAAGCCAACGCCAGCCTCTAAAGCTCCTCTAACTATAGCTTCATTGCCAAGAAGAATCACTTTCTTACCATACTTGTTGAGAAGTATACTCTCCAAATACCATCAGTATAAGTTACATTAAACTTGCTTTTATATCTTCGAAGTTATGGCGAGCAGGAAATCAAAGAATATATTTAGCTTATCATTCTAATCATACGCGATGCCGGGGTAGCTCAGCCTGGTTAGAGCGCCAGGCTAACCTTGGGCGTGACTCATAATCTGGAGATCATATAGAACAGAGGTCGTGGGTTCAAAACCCATCCCCGGCACTATCAGCTCTTCGAATTTCTTTACTGTAGATGTTTTCTGTGCCTTTAAACTGAGTCATTAACTTCTCCTTAAGATAGGCAATATGGCCTCATTTTTAAGATTCGAGGAGATTCTTATAGTGCTCAAAAATAAAATATCGAATTTGCCTTTAAAATTTGTGTTTAGAGTTATTATCTGATTTTGATGCATCCTGTCTATTTGAGCAAAACCAAATACCTCATCATTAGCACCTAATCCTACGAACATGCCTCTCAGACTGTTTTGATTGAAGATGGTAAATCTGCCAAACATCTCAATTACATCATCCATACCCGATCTGAATAGAATTGTTTTGTTATCGCTTTTCTTCGCAAACAAGATGCTTGATGATAGTTTTCGAGATATTTCTTTTAACTCGATTTCAGACAGATTGTATTTATAAAATTCTTCCATAAAACTTAAATTGATTCTTCTTAAGCCAATGCTCAAATTTCTCCCATCTTTTAAGAATCGATAATACTGACTTAACCTTCTCTCACTTCTCTCAGAAGGACTCTTTACAACTCCTTCAGGCTTGTCTACAGCTAGAATGATAGGAGCATCATCAAAATCCTTGAGCCTTTTGAGCAATTCTTTATCGGTTTCTTTGAAGCAGATAACGATGTCAGGTTCTAATTCCTTAATCATGGCGATCTTATGATCCATACCTTCTTCAACAACATAACCATCAGTGTTTATTATGCATAAATCGTGCTCTTTTTCTTCAATTTGAGATATGATTTTCTTCATTCTTTCTATCATCAAATCTCTAACGTATCGAGGAGAAGTGAACCCTAAAAAGCCGAATACCTCTGCTCTTAAATCCCTGAGATCATAAATCTTATCCCTCACAGTTGCAGCTCCTATACATCCTGGAGGCGCTAAGTCGCCTTGGCCTATGTCTCCATCCACTATTATGGTCTTTAAACCTCTCGTCAAAGCTATATTCACTAGATAGGACGTTAGAGTGGATTTCCCTGAATCTGTTTCTCCTATTATCATAAATCTCCTTTTACCTGATTCAAAACTCTTGAAGACCTTTTCTCCTAAATCTTTCCATATTCTCACACCAACTTTATCATGGCTTATCAAGGCTTCACTTTTTTCACCTAAAGTCAATTGTATCATAGAACCATCCTCATCTGCCTCAAAAGGTAGAACTTTGTTCTTTCTAACAGTTATCTTATCGTTAATCTCCAGATTCATGCCTAGAACAGAAATACCTTTGCTTTCAGCCCTAACAGATGCCGGTCCTCTTACAAGCAAAACATCACTTTTACTTAATTTATACGATTTATTCTCCAAAGTACCTTTTTCCTTGCCTGAGGGCAATGATCATGGCAGATCTTTGATCTCTTACAACTTTCTTGCTAGGCTTTATTTTAGAGAGAGAAGAAGTTCCTCTTTCATCCACTAACTCAATAATTGTATTCCTAAGCCGCTTTGAGAGTTCATTGGCTATCTTCTCCGCCATCTCTGGTTCACCGTTTCCAATTCTTACTATCTTCTTTTTTGCATTGGTACTCATAATTAATTTTACAACTTTTTCTATGACTTCATCTGCAGAGTTCAAAACATCTCCCATTAAGTCTCTCTGTCTATAATAGACTGCCATGCCTATCCTCTTTCCAGGATCAATGCCTATTATGATAGATTCATCAGTGTTGCTGTAAAGATTGTCGATGATCTTCTCTTTAGCAAGATAGGGGTCTTTGCTCAATTCTTCTAAAGATAAGACTTTTTCATGATTTATCAAATTCCCCTCTTTCTCAGTAGTTATGACGAGTTTTGTGCTAGGATTCAAAGTCTCACCTGGCATTACGTTATCAAATTTTAGCCCCATCTCTTTTAAAATACTCGTGATTCTATAATAAGCCCTACCATCAAGAGTTGCAACGACTATCTCTTGGGGCACTAATATCACCATACAGTAGTTTGCTATTATTCTTGTTGCTAATAGGTAAGATAAATGTGTTACACCAATCATAGTTAAAGTTAAAGACATTTATTAACTACCTATGTTTTACAGCATTTTGTGATCTTTTGGTAGAGATAGAGTTAAGAGAATTCAAGAAGATGAATCTAAATGGAGCTACCATAATAGACGGCTTTCCGAGCGTTGGGATGGTAAATACCATTGCTGCCAATTACCTTTTGGCAACCCTTAACTTGGACCAAATAGCCGCGCTAGACTCTGATCGATTTCCAGCTGTTTCTATGATCTATGCTAATAAGCCGAAATTCCCAGCAAGAATTTATGCCAGTGAAAAATTGAAGACAGTTGTATTCTTATCAGAATTCAGAATTCTTCCTTATCTTTATAGACCTCTGGCAAAGACTCTATTGAACTGGGCCAAAGAACAAAAGTGCTCTCTTATAATATCGCCTGTAGGTTATCCTGTACAGCTCCTTTCCATAGAAAAAGAGCTCGATGTGATGGGTGTTGGGAGCACAGATAGAGCGAGGCAGAGACTCGTCTCAAGCGACATAAAGCAGTTGAACATAGGGATAATCCCTGGCATATCTGGCCTTCTTCTCAACGAAGGAAGATGGGCCAACTTTGATGTGATAAGCCTCGTAATACCCATTCAGCCAGATATACCTGAAGTCAAGGCTGCTGTGGAAGCCGTAGAAGTGATAGATAAATTGATTCCAGAAATTAAGGTTGACGTTGCTCCTCTTCACCAAGAGGCTGAAAGGATAGCAGAAAGGCTGAAGGTCCTTCGCAAACAAGCCAAGCCTATGGAATCTCAACCCCCATGGGGAATTTATGAGTGAAAAATTAACATCAAATTAAAAATTATCAAAAATGAAATAGATAAATGATTATGGATAAATCAAAAATCTGAAGTAAAGGTAAAGGTATGAAGCCATTCAAATACTTAGATAGAATGGGAGGAAGCTATCTAAGGAAGTGGGTTCCACTTAGTATACTTACTGGAATTATATCTGGATTTGGTGCAATAATCCTTTATTATGCAATAATTTGGGCTACAAATCTTCTTTTATGGTTTGGGGCTGAATACATGCCGCCCTCACCAGTGGGCGAAGGTTCAACCACAGTAATACCTATAGGAAGACCTTATCTTCTACCTTTGATAACCACATTAGGCGGATTATTAAGTGGAATAATAATATACAGTCTCGCTCCAGAAGCAGAGGGAGATGGTGTAGACAGAGCAGTGGATGCCTTCCATAACAAACAAGGAGAGGTTAGAAGGGGGATTCCGATAATTAAGTTGATCGCATCTGCAATAACCATAGGCTCGGGAGGCAGCGCTGGTAGAGAAGGACCTGCCGCTCAAATATCGGCTGGTTTTGGATCTGTTTTGGGCAAATTGTTGCATCTTAATGTTCATGATAGAAGAATAATAATGGCAGCGGGTATAGGAGCAGGTCTAGGTTCCATATTCAAAGCACCCTTTGGAGGCGCCATTTTAGGTAGCGAGATTCTTTACAAAAGGGATTTTGAAGTAGAAGCACTTATACCATCTTTTATTGCATCAATCACAGGATACTCAATCTTTGCATCTGTTGCAGGATGGACGCCTGTCTTTGGTTATGTGACGGGATATGCCTTCACTAATCCATTAGAACTTAATTTTTATGCAATCTTAGGTCTGCTATGTGGCTTAGTAGGAATACTATATGTAAAAACCTTCTATGGATTGAGGACAATTTTCAAAAAGTTAAAGATTCCAGGAATCTTAAAGCCAACTTTAGGCGGTTTTCTAGTTGGACTTATGGCTATATTTTTACCTCAAGTTATGGGCATGGGTTATGGATGGCTTCAACTAGCTATAGATGGTAACTTTGTCTTTCTTCCCTTTGAAATCATGTTATTGCTCATTTTTGCAAAAATCTTTGCTACGGCACTATCTGTAGGCTCAGGAGGTAGTGGAGGAGTGTTTGCCCCAAGCTTGGTAATAGGTGGCATGATTGGGGGAGTAACTTGGTACATCTTCCATAACTTGCTCTCTTTCTCTATTGCAAGCCCTGCACCCTTCGTTATTGTAGGCATGATGGCATTCTTTGGTGGAGTAGGTAAAGTACCGATATCTGTCATCTTGATGGTCAGTGAGATGACAGGCACATATACATTACTTGTACCTTCTGTAATAGCCACTATCCTTGCTTACCTCATATCTGGAGATATCTCGATTTATGAGAGTCAAGTGTATACTAGAGCTCAATCAATGGCTCATAGGGCAGAGTATTCAGTGCCTTTACTGGAAAAGCTAAAAGTAGAAGATGCCATGATGGAGAGTGTCATAACGGTAAGACCTAATGACATGATAACCAAAGCAGCCAAGATAATGGCAGACAATAGGATAAAGGGGCTACCAGTTCTCAAGGATAACAATTTAGTTGGGATAATAACATTGATAGACATATTGCGAATCCCTGATCTGGAACGAGAAAAGACCACTGTGGAGCAAGTTATGAGCAAGAAGCTCATAGTTACTTATCCTGATGAGTCTCTTTACGAAGCCTTTGAGAAGATGATAGGGCACGAGATAGGGCGTTTACCAGTAATGGATAGATCTAATCCTAAAAAGTTGATCGGAATAATTACGAGAGGAGATATTGGAAGCAGATACGAGTTGGAAGTGCACTCATTATTAGAAAGTGCTCAATGAAATGAAATTTTAAGATGAACGGAAGAGCTAATTTTCACTACCTAAATCAGCATATCACAGATCAGCTAGCGCATCTTTTATTTCAGGTTTGGCAAGGCTAAAGAAAGTGTAGAACCCTTTTGCCGTCTTTTTGACTATTCCTTCCTTCTCAAGAATTTCCATATGCTTTTTTCCGTTAGGATACTTGTTAAAAAGTTCACCACAAGGTCTGTCTTCAATAGAAAGCGCCTTCATAATTCTTATTCTGGTTACATCGGCAAGTACTTCTGGAGAAACCAATTTGCTCAACCTTTCCTTTGCCTTTAATTCATCCATAATAAACACACCCTGAGCGAATTCAGTTACAGATATATATGCGTATCTTAGCTTATAATCGTTACCAATTTATACCAGCATTAAAAACTAGAAGCCATGTCCAAGTCTGTGCTTATTCTAAGGGGAAGTGTCGTGGGAAATCACGATTTTGAGTGCTTTGAGAAAAAATTATATATTGCATAACAAGGTGAGGGGGGATCAAAAATTGGCACGTATCTGTTTACTTTTGATGAGACTACCTCGCTCAGATGAGGAAGCAGAACGAATGTATGGGATGGCGCATCACGCTAAAGAGCAGGGCATGGATGTTGAGATATATCTTCTTGGCGATGGAGTGTTCTGTGCCAAAAAGGGACAGAAGCAAAACATCAGAACGGCTCTTGAAAAAGGCATTTTTGTAAGGGCAAGTGCGAAAGACCTCAGGGCTAGGGCGATTTCAAAAGAACAAGTCGAACCGAGGGTTGAAATCATAGAAGATTTGGAGAGCATTTTTGTTGAAGATATAATGGAGAAGGCTGATAGGGTGATATCATGGTAGAAGGTATAAGAAATAAGACCTTAGCTTTAATGCTCTTCTCAAGCCCTTACAGAAGCCAGTATGCTGATCATTTGTGCCGCATAGCGGAGAAAGCAATGGAAAAAGGATACAATGTCGAAATCTTCTTATATGGTGATGGTGTTCATGCCCAGATGAACAATCAAACTCCAAAAACCTTCTTCAACGTTGGGGAATCACTTAAGAGATTGGCTGAAAAGGGTGCTTTGATAAAGAGCTGTTTGATATGCTCACAAGCCCGTGGTTATATTGAAGGAGATTTTGATGAGAAACTTGGCAAGTATCCATCGTCAAAAGCTCTTAACACTGTCGAGTTTTGCACCATCTACGGGTTCGTAGACATGATATTGAAGGCTGATAAATTGCTCACATTTGGGAGTTCGTGATAGCATGAAAAAAATAGTTATAGAAATTTCTCATCCACCATACGGACATGAGAATGCATATTCAGGCTTCTTTGTAGCTCTAGGTTCTCTTCCTAAGGGGGTTGATACAATAGTTATATTGACAGGGGAAGGAGTTTATGCAGCAAGAAGAGGCCAAGTGGATCCTCCCAAGAACATCAATCTGCCTTCTACTGAAGAGCAAGTGAACGACATCATCAACTTGGGTGGAAGGGTAATTGCTGATAAGCAAGCTCTATTAGTGCGTGGCATCCATGATGAGGAGCTAATCGAAGGCATAGAAGTTCTCAACCCTAATGAAATTCAAGATATCATTCTGAATCATGGTGAGCATATCCTTACTTTTTGAGACGATTGATCATGGCTGATGAGACACTGGATTGTAGAGGCTTGATCTGTCCAAAGCCTTTGATCGAAACTCAGAAGAAGCTCAGAAAAATGGAAATAGGCAAGACTTTAGAAGTCATTGGCGACTTCCCACCTTCTAAAAAAGAGATACCAGATGCTATAATACCTCAAGGACATGAAATCATTTCCCTCACAGAGAAAGATGGCGTGTGGCATATTATCATCAAGAAGATGAAGTGATTCATTACCATGCCAAAAGTAACCATAGTGATGTTCTCAGGAGACCTTGACAAGGCTTTATCAGCTTTTGTAATAGCTACTGGAGCAGCAGCCATGGGTTGGGATGTTACTATTGTCTTCACATTTTGGGGCATAAACATCGTTAGAGATGAAAAAAAGAAAGCAATAAGGAGAAAGGACTTTACTTCAAAGATGTTTGAGTTGATAATGCCTAAGGGCGCTAATAAACTTCGTTTATCAAAGATGAACATGTTGGGTTTGGGTAAGGCTATGATGAAGAAGAGAATGGCTGCCAAGAATGTTCAGAGCCTAAGGCAGTTCATAAAGGATGCAAAAGAGCTTGGTGTGAAATTCCTTGTGTGTGGCTTGCCCATGGAAATAATGGGTCTTCAGAAAGAAGAATTCATAGACGAAGTGGACGGAATATGTACCGTTAGTGAATATTTGAGAGAAGCGAAGGGTGCTGAGTTGAATCTATTCATCTGATTAAATCTTGCAACTTTTGAATCGAACATCTCAGTCAAGTGCGAAAATAATTATGCACTAATGTATGAAAATGAAAGGGCTTAAATATTAACACAGTTGTAACCGAGCTCGACAGCATATGTCGGCAGAAGAAATTTTGGCTGGATTAGCTAAGGCAGTTATAGACGGTGATACAGATAAAGCAGTACAACTGGCTAACAAAGTGCTGGAAGTAGGGTTAGATCCCTACAAAGCCATGATGGATGGATGTGGTGCAGGGATGAAGGTAGTAGGTGAAAAATATCAGAACGGTGAAATGTTCATTCCAGAGATACTCGTTTCTGCTGAAGCTATGTATGCAGTTATGGACATTCTCGGTCCTCACATAAAGGTGGAAGATGTCCCCTACACTGGGAAAGTGGTGGCTGGTGTTATTGAAGGAGACATACACGATATTGGCAAGAACCTATTGGTAATGCTCTTGAAGGCAAGCGGGTTTGAAGTAATAGATTTAGGCAGAGACGTGCCAGTGAAGGACTTTGTGCAAAAAGCGAAGGACGAAAGAGCAGAAATCATAGCCATGTCAACTTTGATGACCACAACAGCTCCAGGAATGAAGAGAGTCATAGACATACTATATGAAGAGGGCATCAGAGACAAAGTTAAGACCATTATTGGTGGAGCAGCCGTATCGAAAGAGTTTGCCAAGACTATAGGTGCAGATGCTTACGGAGAAGAAGTAGCAGATGGCATAAAGATAATCAAGGATCTGATGATGGCTATCAAGAGGGCAAGGTGAAAAGTTTGGTTACACCACTTGAAAGAGTTGTGGCAGCCCTAACATATAAGAATCCAGATAGAATCCCAGCCGGACCACTAGTCTGTGGAGCATCAAGAAGAGTCTATGGAGTTACGTATGATGTATGGGCCAGGGACCCTGTAATCGCTGCGAAGTCTCTTATGGCGGCACAGGAGATGATAGGTTTTGACGGCTTCTTGACTCTAATAGACCTAAGTGTAGAACCTGCAGCCTTTGGCCAAAAGGTCATATACCCAGTTGAGAGCACTCCTCTATCAGCAGCCTTCAAAGGTGACATGCTAATAAAAAGCATAGACGATTATGATAAGCTCGAATACGTAGACCCCAAGAAGGCAGACAGAATGAGGGACGAAATAAAGCTATGTGAAATACTAGTTCAAACGAAGGGGAAAGAAGTTCCAACTATGGGATTCTTGTATGGTCCAGCTGGCACTTTAAGCATGATGAGAACTTTGGAGAAGCTTAGCATAGATATTGCGAAAAACAAGTCGGTCGTTCACAAAGCGCTGAAACTCATAAACGATGTGCTCATTGATTATGCAAAGGCTGAATGCGAAACAGGGATTCCAGCAATCGTCTTAGATGTTCTATATGCTTCAAAAATGATCTGGAGCAGGAAGACATATGATGAGTTTGAAGGCCAGTACTGTTCAAAAGTTGCTGACGAGGCTAGGAAGCACAATACTCTTATATTCCTCCATAACTGTGGCCACGGACCTTACTTTGATACAATGATAAATTGGTACAAGCCTCACGCCATATCATTTCACTACGTTCCTGATGGGTGCAAGGACTACTATGACACAAAGGAGAAGTATGGGAAACAGGTAGTCCTGATAGGTCAGCTAGACAATCCCAGAATTGTTTACCCAGGAACCCCTGAAGATGTCATTAACCATTGCAGAGAACAGATCAGGGCTTATGGGCCTGGTAGTGGCTTCATACTCGCTACAGGGTGCGAATTCCCACCCAATGCTTCATTACTAAACGCTAGAGCAGTGGTTGAAGCTACTGAGAAGTACGGCAAATATCCTCTACTATGTGAGTGATCCTATAACTTAGCTTAGGATCACTCAGCTTTATTTTTTAGTCATAATCGCTTCGATCAAAGATGAATCTATCCCTTCTAGCCATTCATTAGGTGCCTTTTCAACGCTAGAAAGTGGAACAAGTTTGATGATTCTTTGCTTTGCCTCTAGTCTGATGAGCTCTACTACAAGGAACAAGAATATCTTTCCATTCATTACTCCTATTTCCATAGCGTAAGTCTTGAAACCTCCTTTTATACTATATCTCCTTGCTGTAATTCTTGCCAGAAACCTTGCGTTAAGCTTAGTATAAAGTGAAGAGCTTACTATGGGCGGAGATTCACTCGGAATTTCTCTCAACTCATCTTTTTTCTTTTCAAGTTCCAATAACATCTGGCGAATTTTTTCAGGATTTTGACGACTTTCTAATCTAGGCTTCTCTATAGCAATATTCTCAAATTGTGAACCTTCTGTCAAAGGATAAGTTTCTATGGCTGAAGGATAATCTTGGCAGAAAACGATGTGTATTTCTTCATCCTTTGATTCGGACATGAGGTCTTATCACTTCAACATATGCTCTAAACTACTTGCTTTTTTCCTGTTTAAGTTTGCTTTCCTCTCCTTTTGGTTGTATTGGAATATCGAACTTGTCAAAGTATTCGTGCTCCTTCTCTATTTCTATGTTAAAACCATAATTCAACAATACTTCATTTGAGGCTTCAAGAGTCGCTATCTTGACTTGAGACTTATCTATTCCTTGTACTATGCTGTTTATGACCAAGTAAGCCTGACTTACAGGCTCTGTTATGCTACTCTCAACATAGGCTCCTTTATTCAATCCTATAGTGTCTGCTTTTAGATATCCATCCTTGGTCTTCATGTAAGACTTTATATGACCAATGAATTTTGCACCTCTTTCAATGCAACGGGCAGTTATTCTCATCATTAGATTGCCGCTCATCTCTTTGAGCATTTTATTGTCAATAGGCTCTGATCTAGTAAGTCTAAAGGCAACAGCGTAACCACTTACACCAAAAGGTTCATAGCATGCCTTGGCTGAGTCGCTTCCAACCTCTTTCGAACTCATGAATTATCATCCTTTTACCTTATCTGGTAAGCTGGATATTCCACAGGCTCTGTAATAAGCTTCACCAGGTCTCCCAAACCATCTCCTCTAACTGAAGATATCCTCATTATCCTTGCATTCTGGTTTATCTTTCTGACCTGCTGTTCACAATCTACTAATTGCTCATCACTTACAGCATCTATCTTACTTATGGCTATGACATCTGCATCAGAGATTTGCCTGATTACTATGTTTCCTAATATGTCATTAAAGAGCAACTCTTCTGGTCTCGTGGCATCGAACAAAACTACAGCAGGACCCAAAGCTATATCGCAGTCTCTTTTTGCCATAAGAGCAGCCAGCTTTACTTGGTTAGGTATGGCTACTCCTGTTGGCTCTACCAAAACAAAATCGGGTTTAAAGGTTTGAGAAAGTAAGACTAGTGTATTAGTAAAGCTTGTGGCTATCTCACAGCAGATACAACCTCCCCCCAGATCTTTGACTCTCAAACCATACTCTTCTACAACCTTACCATCTACAGGAATCTCTCCAATCTCGTTAACAACCAAAGCAACTCTCTTTTTGAACTCACCACTCATAGTTCTAGCCAATGAGATTATAGCTGATGTCTTTCCAGAGCCAAGGAAGCCTGCTATCTGGATAATTCTCATAACTGGAAGATATGAGTCATTAGGTTCTTATATGTTTTCTTATCGTTGGCCTTCCAACGGCTGATATCTTTATTTCTGACCATAAGAAACCCACTTTCGGGAACACTCCGTCTTTCCTGTCTATCTTGATCTTCAAGTCCTCTGCACCAGCCCTCTTGGCTGACTTTGTGGCTTCCTCCGTTCCAATCTTCATGGCGAAGTCTATGGCTTGTTCGAAGGTGCCAAAGATATGCCTTCCTGGGAATACGACGTATCTATCAGGCTTTATTTCTTTGGCTATATATAACTCGAAAGAACCTATAACACTTCCAACGAGAGACCCTACGGCTGCGCCGACTTCGTGATGCTCAGGAATGATCGCCACTGTTCCGAACCTCTTAGCTACTTCAGGCAAAAAAAGGTAGACCGGTGCGCCTATGCCTACCAATGGTATATTTATCGTTGCCTGAACTCGAAAGTCTCCATCAGCATTTCCATCAGAGATCTTTCTGACTATCTCTGAGCATGTCACACATTTTTGACTTGAATCCCACTTGTTCAGTTTTAGCATCATTTTCTCAAATGTTCTTGAGACGAGCTTTTCTGCGATCAATTGCCATACGC
>JARVKD010000015.1 GCA_029775875.1 Nitrososphaeria archaeon | reverse complement strand
CCGAATCAGCCAGGCGCTGTGCTAATCGAAGGCGCCTATTGGCTAGCTACTAGTAACACTCCTATAGATGCAGGCAAAGAGGTAAAAGTGATAGGCAAAGATGGGCATAGACTAATCGTTAAGGAAGAGAAGAATTGATTAAGAATTTTCTTATATTTAGGAAAATTAATTTAGGAGGATGTTCTATAACTTAAAGGGTATATGTTCCGTGGCGAAGACGAGGTTTTAGTAAGACGTAAGACGTTAACTATCCTTCAAGATGAGGTGAAACTAGTAGCTGAGGCAGCCAGAGAACTTTTTTCATCCTATTCTGCCACATTGAACAACGACTCGACTACTTTAAAAACGTCTATAGAGAGAATAAAAAATGCTGAAATAAGCGTTGAAGCCCTTAGAAGGTCTCTCACTAGAGAATTGGCTGAAATAGGAGCCATGATCATGAGCCGAGAGGATGTTCTAAGAACAGCCTATGCCATCGAGAATGTAGTACATTATATCAATGGAATCTCTTTTAGAGTTTCACAAATAAGTTGGAAGACTTTGCAAAATAGCAAGTTATCCATTGAGATTAAAGAGTTAATCGATATGGCGGTTGAAATTGTACAAAGGCTGAGCGAAGTGATCCGGTCATTGACCATTAACCCAGCCCAGTCTATCGAACTTGCTGGCAACGTAGAAAAGTTAGAGCGCCAAATCGATGATAAATACAGACAGATAACTGTAAAAGTCTTGAAGGAAGTCAACTCAGTCAAAGACCTAATAGTCCTCATAGATATAGTCGAGAGGATTGAGAACATGTCTGATGCGTGCTTAACGGCTTCAGATGCTGTCACAATTCTTGCCCTAGGTTTATGAATGATCAAGAATGTCTAAAAGAGTTCAGAAGCCTTTAGGAGAGTTGGTAGAGAATAGGATAATCATATGGGATATTGAGGAGTCTAGAAGGCTTTTCAAAGAAGGGTTCTATGGCAAACCAGTAGGCATCGCTAAGCCCAAGGGAGCAGATTTTGATGCACCTTTGATCTTGGATTTGATAGAAGGATATTACCTCGCTAAAATAGGTAGAATAACAATTCATAAAGGAGAAAAGAAGAAGGTCTCTCTTAAGGCTATGGAGAAGATTTGCAATCAAGAGTATGTTGACTTTAAGGAGAAGTTCCTCGTCTATAAGAAATTAAGAGAGACAAATTATGTTGTAACCCCAGGAATAAAGTTCGGTTGTGATTTTGCTGTTTATGAGCATGGACCTGGTATAGACCATGCTCCTTATTTGGTTCAAGTTGTAAAGCCAGATGATGACATAACAGCTACTAGCATAGTCCTATCAGGCAGACTTGCCACAACCGTAAGGAAGCAGTTCATACTGGCTTTAGTGGATATAAAGCAAGAAAAAGTAAACTTCTTATCTTTTGATTGGTGGAGAGCATAAGAATTTTATGAAATTGAATTTTTACTATACTTTGGAAATGAGTATTTAAAATATGAAGAAAAAGGATAAATATTCTTAACGATAATGGAGCATATGCAAATCAACTCGTATAAGAAGGCTCTAAGCGCTTCTATAATATTGATATTCGCAATCTCTCTCTTAATACTTCCAATTCGACCAGCATCAGGTAATTCAGAAGTTACTATATTTTCTGAGAATTTTGAAGGAGTCTTCCCTGATGATAATGGATGGACTGTAGGAGACCTTACTGTTGATAGCGGTGAGGATTACTGGGGTGCTACTAGCTATAAAGCCCATAGTGGGAGTAAGAGCGGTTGGTGTGCTCAAATTGGCACCAAATCTGTGTATACAACGATTTTTTCAGAAGGTTTTGAGAGTGGTTTTGGTAATGGGATAAATGGTTGGAGTGTCGGAGATTCCAATCCTTCTGGAACTACTGCCTATTGGAACGATGTCAGTTCTGCCTTTGGGGGCGAAGGGACTCATAGTGGGAATTACAAAGCTTACTGTGCAGGCACTGGCTATGGTGGATCTTCATCATCACCAACCTATCGTGATTACATGGATGCATATATGACAAGAACAGTGAACCTAATCGGTTATGATGATGCTTATGTGCAATTCTACTATAAGATGCCCTCTCTTGACATATTAGATACGACTGTTTATGACTATGGACAACTTAAGATAGGTACTATTGAGTTAGGAAGATATGCTACCGTGCAAACATCTTGGACTTCTTCAAGGGTATATTTGACTGATTACGCTGGAGGAGTTTTTGATCTGACATGGAACTTTCACAGCGATCCTATATTTGTATATGAAGGTTGGTACGTCGATGCCATCACAATTGTCGGTATGTCTTTCGAAGATAACACAGCGTTGCATCAGTACGATTACTACATGGATGCCTATATGATGAAGCAGATAGACCTTACTGACTATATTTCAGCCACTCTCAGTTACTATTACTGGCTCGATAGTGAAACCGATTATGATTATCTTTTTGTACAGACATCTACTGACGGCTCCACTTGGAATGATGAACTCCTCTATACTGGCAATAGTGGTGGTTGGGTACAAGATACTGTTGATCTGACTCCATACGTTGGCTCCAGTGTATACATAAGGTTCCTCTTCTACAGTGATGAGATAATCAGCGATTATGAGGGAGCATATCTAGACGATATAGTGATAACTGCTGTTCCTCATAACGATGCTGGTAGTGGTGGAGATGCTGGAGATGACTTTGATACCGCCACAGAAATCAGTGTTGGAAACTATGAAGGTTTCGTAGAATCCTTCGATGTAAACGATTACTACAAAATCTTCGTATCTGAAGGGAATACTATCCATGTTACAATGACTCCTTCCATAGGGTCAAATTTGGATCTGAAACTTTTTGATCCTAATGAGGATTTGGTGGGAGAATCTACTAACGTTGGTGATGTTGAAGAAAGTATATCATATACTGCTGAAACTTCTGGAGACCATTTCATATTGGTGTATTTCGTCAGCCCTACGAGTAGTTACACATTAAATGTTACGATAGAGGATAATATTCCTCCAACTATCTCAATAACTTCGCCTGCAAATGGAAGTCAAGTGAAGTCATCAAGTGTTCAAGTCACATGGACTGGCTCAGATGCAGATACAGGCATAGACCATTATGAAGTAAAGCTCGATGATGGCTCATGGTTAGACGTTGGGACTGATACTAGTCACACATTTACTGGTGTAAGCGATGGTAGCCATACAGTTCGAGTGAAGGCTGTAGACGGGGCAGACAATTCTAAGATAGCTCTTGTCGACTTCACAGTAAATACAAGTCTATTGTTAGGACCAGGATGGATGGATGACATAATGATCTTCGCGATAATCATAATAGTAATTGTCGTAATAGTCGCTGCAGTCGTTTTAGTCAGAAGGAGGAAGCCTCCACTGCCTCCACCTCCTCCACGCTAATGAGAGTTAGAGCAACATCGTACCTTCGGCACAAGGGTCTACATATTATCTTTACTAGATTGAATAATAAATCCTCGGCATAACAAGTACATCTCACTACTCTCTGGACGGCTTGCTGGAGGCTTTATTATGATAACATCTTTAAAATTCTTCTTTATCTTCTTCAAGAATTCATCGAAAGGTTCTCCTTGAAAGACCTTCATTATAGCATGCCCTCCCTCTTTAAGTATAAATGGCAATATTTCAACAACTTTTGAAGTCAAATCTATCTGCTTTGCAACATCTAACTCCCAGATTCCTGATACACTTGGAGATAAATCCGATGTAATGATATCAGCCTTTTTTGGCAATTTACTCATTATCTTATCCTTTATACTTTCATCGTTAACATCTGCCATAAGTGTTTCAACGTTACTATCGATGGGCTCAACCCTCTTCAAATCTATTCCTAAGGCAAAACCTTTTTTCCCAATAACCTTTGAGATGTATTGAAGCCATCCACCAGGTGCACAGCCAAAATCTACAACTATGTATCCATTCTTGAAAATATTGTATTTTCTATCTATTTGCATGAGCTTAAAGGTAGCTCTGCTCCTATAGCCTTCTTTCTTTGCTATTCTTCTGTAATGATCTTTCTTTGCTTGATCTAACTTCATCGATATGCCAACAGTAGAATTGCGTATAAATTTTCTGTAACTCTTTATACACTAACTTGCTTCTCTTTGTACTCCTGCATTACCCATCTCTCGAGCCTTATGCATTTGTAAGGAGTTATCACACCATTATCGGTGCATTTGACTTCATCAGGGCAGATTATACAAGGCAGAGATTCAATGGACTTTATCTGAACTGGCAATCTTAATGGGACCAAACAATATGTCCATCTTCCGCTATTCAATATCTTCTCCCTTTTTATTATCCCCCTCTTCTCAAGCCTAATAGCCAATCTTGAACCGTCTCTGCTAGTAAGATTAAGGGCTTTCCAGAGCTCACTCTGTAGAATTCCCTCCTTTCCATGCTCAACTATGAGCTTGTAAACTTTAGAAGTTAGATCAGGGGATTCTTCCTCCATTCTTACCATCTTTATGTTAACTATTAGAAGAGGAAAGATTTAAACTGTATCTACCTTCTGCATCGCTGCCCTTCGGCAAGACTTTAAGGCGCTGCCTTATTAAGAAGTTGTTAAGGATTTCTCGACTTCTGTTCCTAACTGTAACTTCTGTTACTTCTGCTGCTTCTGCTATTTCTCTTTGAGGGGTCCTTTCTCCTAATAATACAGAAGAGATGTATACAAAAGCTGCTGCTAACCCAGCAGGAGCCTTTCCATCAAAGGTTTTGGAGCCGAAGGTCTGAGACATAAGGTTAAGAGCCAGCCTCTCCACTTTTGGGTCTATCTTCATGACGTTGACAAGTTTTGAGACGTATCTTCCCACAGAAGTAGGGGGAATATGCTCTTTTTCAGACTCTTTTAGCATGAACCTATAGTACTTGGCTACGGTCCTTTTATCAACTCCCATAGCCTTAGCGATCTCCTTTAACGAGCGACCGATCTCAAACTTTCTACAAGATAAGTATATGGAGGCACCTGCCATTCCTATTATAGATCTGCTCTTTGCTACTCCTTTCTTTGCCAAAATTCTGTAAGAATGGGCTGCTGTCTCTGTAACTATTTTTGGCAATTTAAGAGCGTCTGAAACCTCGTTTATCTTTGACAATACTATGCAAAGATTTCTCTCCTCTGAAGAAACGGTTCTTATTCTGCTCTGCCATTTCTTCATGCTCTTAACGCTCATGTGCATATAAGGGCTTAGGGGCTTGCCATGAGAGTCTTTATTCTCAGATCCTATTTCTGTCGTCAAACCAAGATCGTGCAACAAAAAAGTCTGAGGCGCTCCAACTCTAACCTTTTTTTCTTTTTCTTCTAAGTCTAAAGCCTTCCACTCTGGTCCTCTGTATTCACTATGATCTTCTATTACAAATCCACATGACGAGCAGACAAGTTCTCCCTTATCATAATCCCCTATGAGCAATCTACCACATGTAGGGCAGAACATTTGGCAGCCTCTAACATCCCTATCCATCTCTCACACCTCTCTTTAACTCAGGGGAAATCTTAACCCTAGTGCCAATAGCTCCCTCTATTCTTTTAGTTAGAGGAATGGCTGTAGCGTAAGGAGACTTCACAGGACCTATAAGCTCTGTTACCTTAGCCAATTTTCTTCCTTTTGAATCGAGTAAAATCGTCCCAGGTTTTATGAATCTGTCAACTTTAATTATCAGGCGACCACTTTTAGCCAGATGGATCACAGTACCAACTTCGTCCAATTTAAACCATTAAATAACATACTTATAGATACTTACTTTTAAACTAATTGATGATCCATGAGAGATAAAATTAGCGCAAATCTGCCATATACTTATCATTTATTACCATATAATCACGTTAAACCTATTTCCCACTTCTAACCATGGTCAAAGCTTTAGAAATTTCTTTTAAAACTATTGACTTAGGCTTAACTTTCTCTATGGTTATGTAACCAGAAAGGGTAAAAGCTCTCTTTGGAAAAAATGCTGAAAAAGGTTTAGGGTTATAACCTGCAAGTTTTGCAGCCTTTACAAGCTCATCCAGAGTTGGGTTCTTAACTGATAGGCTAAGAGGAACCCTTCTTCCTTCTGATCTTTTCAAATTGGAGTTGAAGTAATCAAGCCATATTACGAGTAAATTGTAGTCTTTCAACCAGCACCGCCTTTTTAGTCTTATGAAGATTAAAAAGGGTTTATTATTTAAGGAAAAGTATTAAAGATGTTTAAACGAAGATTCAAATGATTATCTAGTATTCGCCTATTTGATTAGAATGGCGTTTACCATGCCGTCTTGTCCAGGTCTTGATCTGACTTTTGCCGTTCCCAACTCTGTCTCTATTATGGCACCTTTAGTTATTACACCGCGCCTTTCATAATCTCTATTGGCAGGGTTCTTGATGACCTTAAGAATCTTGACCTTCTTCACCTTTTTTGTAGAAGGATCTAGAACATTTGCAAAAGAAGTTTTTTTGAGGGAGAGTTTTATGTTCCCCCCTCTGACTCTCTTTTTAATTATTTCATCACTTCCCAAAGTGGTTTCGATAGGATAACTATCAGCCTCATAAGCTCTCCTGACCCTATAAGGAATTCTCTTTCCACCAGTAGGCTTACGCTTGGCTAAATTCTCGATAGGTCTTACAGGCAAAGACTCGCCTCTTTTACCCCGTTAAGTCTTTCGGTTTTTCAATAAAAAGCTTTCCTCTTTGGTAGCCTTAGCCCCTCTTCCTAGACTTTGCTTAAGAAGTTGCTTCTTCATAGTTTCGAGGTCATCGCTAAGACCAAAGTATTCAGAGAAGGCTGGCGTAGTCTTATAGACTTTCGTTCTTCCAGATGGTTCTCCTGAAATGAAACCTATTTCATCCAAAATCTTAAGATGCTTGTAAGCTTGCTTTCCTCTTTTCTCAGCAAGGCTTAGACTGGATATAGGCTGAAAGTAAGCAATATAAGATAAAGTCTTTAGTACTGAGGGAGGTATTAAAGGCTTTGTTGAAAACCTCTTAGCTATGATATTATATTGCTTTTTTAGTTGCATGGCAAACTTTTGGTCTGCCAACTCTACTATCTCTATAGCTCTCAGGCTGGAATTCAGAATCCTAGCTAGATCTCTTGCAGCCCTAACAGCCCTTCTCTTAGAAGTCATACCTGCAGCGGATGCTAGCTCCTTTGGGGAGAGGGGACGACCAGCAGCATAAAGGGCTGCTTCTATCCTAGCTTTGATTTCGCTTTCGTCAAGGAGAGTGGTGAATCTCTCTCTTGATTTTGATGTCATCGCCCTCCTGCTCCAAGGTTATAAGTCCCTCTCCTGCAACGAAAAGCAAAAGGATGAAGGATTGAATCGTTTCCAAGAGTTTCATTCCACGAACATATTCACTAAAGAAGATCTCACTCTTTTTCTCAAGTACGCTCAAAAGATTAGACCTAAAGAAAGATAATAGCTCTTTTATATGAAGAGAGAAATCATCCGCTTCTATTAATGGCTCAGGCTCTATAAGGCTTTTAGGCTCCTCTTTTCTCTGCTCTGCCGATACTTCCTTTATTATTCGCTCAAGAGCTAATATAAGATCTTCTAGAGAAGTTGAATAAAGCTCATGCCTGAAAGGCATTTCAAATAGAGGAGGTTCCATAGATTTGACAGGCTCTCTTTTAATCTTGAGTTTTTCAAACAAGAATAGAGTTTCCACCTTAAGTCTATAGATTAAAGCTGACGATACAATCGCTGATCCACAGAGACGAAGGTTAAGAGTTTCAGAACTCTTTATTATGGATGAAAATGCCTCAAGAAGACTTGCCAAATCTAAATCCCAAGGCTTCTGCTTCTTAATGACTTCAGGGTTTACTAAGACGTTGAGAGGGGGCTTCGAGAGAGAATCGCGGTTAAGAACTTCTGACAATTGCCTCCACTCCTGGCTTATACCTTATGACTTTTGACAGGCTATCCTCGTTGTAGACGCCATAAATTGAAGAAGCATGGGTTATCATAGAGGGTTTTAATGTTATCAAAATTATCTGAGATTTACTTGACCTTTCCTTCAAAAGCTCTGCAAGCCTCTCAATGTTTACAGCATCTAAATGAGCATCTATTTCATCAAAAAGGTAAAACGGAGAGGGATAAACGGACTGAATGGATAGTATGAAAGCCAAAGCGGTTATGGTCTTTTCACCCCCACTTATGGAAGAAGACTCTCTCGGAGCTTTGTCTGGGAATTGAGTCATAAGAAATACCCCACTTGAGAATATATTGTTAGGATCCTCGATCTCCAGCCATGCAGAGCCCCCTGTTAACTTATTGAATATATTCCTTAACTCTCTGTCTATCTTCTCAAAAGCATTTATGAATACGCGCTTCTTTTCAGCCTCAATGCTCTCAATGAACTGAACTATGACATTTCTCTCACTTTCCAACTGATTTTTTCTAATAGAGAGGTTCTTGTAACCAGTTATTATTTCTGTATAATTACGGTCTGCCAGCAGGTTCACATTATACTTAAGATTCTCATATTCAAGGCTTATCTTCTCAAGAATGGCTTCAGCGCCATCAAAGGTCTGTAATGGCTCAAAATATTCTAATGAAGATAAATCGCCTAGAATTCTTTGCTCTGCTTCACTTAAAGATTCTAAGTTCTTGTTAAGAGAGAATAATTCTTTCTCTACACGATTTATCGAACGCAAGCAACCTTCTTCAACATCACGAAGATCTTTTAGCCTTTTTTCAAAGTCTTCTAGCATCGGCTTTGATTTCTTCTTAGATTCGATTATGTAGCTTTCTTCAAGCTTTAATTTTTCTAACTTCTCGTTAAGATCTTTTAGATTCAACCGATTATCTTCCAAAGACTTTACCTTTTCATCCCTGTTTTTCTCTAACTGAGAGATCTGTTCTTCCAAACTTTTGGTACTAGGTCTTAGTATGTTCTCTAAATTCGCTCTTTCTTTTGTCAAGCGAGTAACAGTATCACGGATCTGTGAAGAGACATTCTCTATAAGATAATTGTAAGATGCTTTATTATCATTAAGAAGTTTGATCTCATCATTCATAGATTGAATTCCTAGTTCAGAAATCTTCTTCTCATAAATCTCTACTTTCTCTGCATGCTTTGCCTTAATAGTTAAGAGTTTATTTATCCGATCTTCAAACTTTTTTAATTTATATTCAAGCTTGCTCATCCTCTTAAGAACAGTATTTTGTAATCTTCTATATCTTGCCAAGAATTTATCAATACTCATTAATTGAGTGTTCAATCTTTCTATCGTCAGAGTCTTCTTGATTCTCTCTTCATTCAGCTTCTTAGCCTGTTTTTCAATCTGGTTTAAATCAGACTTTCTTTTGGCTATTATCTTCTGTAACGGCTTTAAGGCTTCTCTAATAGCTGAAAATGATGCTTCGTCATGAATCAAATTTATAATATTATCCATTTTTGTTATGTATCCAGTCTCAAAGGCTAAGCCCTTAGGCTCAAAAAGATCACCGTTCAGAGTCACAGCCCTAAAGCCTCTTGAAGAGACAATAAAGGCAGCTTTATGAGAATTGACCAAAACAGTATCGCCAAAAATGAAGTTGATAACTCCTTCTAGACCTTCATCTACAGATATAAAATCTGAGATGAGCCCTATTACTCCATCAATAGGCGGAGGAGTTACTCGAGTTATGCTCGAAAGCTCTGAGAGAGGGATCATCATCAGCCTCCCCATCTTTAATCTTTTCGCAGTCTCAGCGATCTTTAACATGTTAGCAAGATCTTTGACTATGATAGCCTTCATCAATTTCCCAGCACTTGCTAGAATCGCTAGTTCGTATTTATCATCATATTTGACCAAATTTTCTAATTTACCTATAAGACCGTCTATGGCTCCAGCCTCTGATAACTCTTCTAACTTCTTTAAACTCACTTCTTCTGAAATTACGTTATCCATAACAGAGCGTTGCGCCTCATATCTAAGGACTGCTCTACTGGCTTTGTCTAAAGTGGACATGGCTTTTTCTATTTCACCTTCCAGTTTTGACTTTCTCTCTGACAGCGAAGCGATTGAAGCATTTACCTTGTCAAGAGCATCTTGTTCTGCCTTTTTTAAGCCTTGAAGCTCTGAAAGATTTTTTTCTAATTGATTCAAGGTTTCTAAGAAGGAGTTATTCTTGTTTCTTAAGGAACTGAGCCTTTCTGAAATATCTGATTTGTACTTCTCCAATTCAGAAATTTTATCAGATAGTGCACTAATGATCTCTTTTTGTCTCATTATCCTTTTCTGCAGCATCTCAGAGTTGAGAACTGCTTTTGATAATTGATGCTCTAGCTTTTCTATCCTTTTTTGAGTAGATGAAAGGTTTTTGACTGCTTCGTCTTTATTCTTCTCTAATTCACATAAGTTCTCTTCCAACTTTTTGACTACGTTATCTAACGCTTCTAGCTCTCTTAGCTTTTCATCCCTCATTCTATAAAGAGTAGGCAGAGTTTCATCTATTCTTTGGACGATCATTTCATCCTCTTTTATCCCAGCGTTTAACCTATCTATCTCATTCGATAGCCTTGCCATCGAGAATTGTAACTCTACGTTCTTCGCTCCAGATTCATCGAGAACGTTTGCAATGAAAACATTGCGCTCATCCTCTAAGGATTTTATCTGATTTCTTATACCTTCCAGCCTAGACCTTAACTCTTGTAATTCCTTAGAGCATTTCTCAATTTTGTCTTTTTGCTCAAAGATCTTATCTCTAGTTAATGCAAGATTCTTGGACAATATTACAGACTTCAGCCACCTTATTTCTTCTTCTAGTTGCTTCAATCTTATCTGATCGTTCCTCTCGCCTTCCAGTTCATCTACTCTTTTCTTTATCTCATCTATTCTGGCTAGAGCAACTTGCAACCTAAGATCAGCATCTCTTAATTGCTTTTCAGCCTCAGACTTTTTCTCATCGAACTGAGCGATACCAACTATGCCTTCTATCAGTTTACGCTTTTCATCTGGAGATAATTCAGAAACCCTAGTTACCATTCCTTGAGGTATTACATTAAGACCTTCTGGAGAGATCAAAGCAAGATCAAGGATTTCCGACATAGAGCCCTTCTGAACTCGCTTATTATTCAAAAAATACGTGCTCTCCCCATTCTCTTTTAACTCTCTTGTTATGCTTACACTCTCAGAATCCACTGGGATAGCCTTTGCAGAATTATCAAATAATATACTTACCCTCGCACCTTTATTCTTTGTCTCAGGACTAATATCTGATATTAGGGATGAGAGTTTGCTAACTCTCAAAGCCTTTGGACTGTTCTCGCCTAAGCAGAACCTGATGGCGTCCATGATATTGCTCTTACCAGAACCATTCGGACCGGTGATAATGTTTAACCCTCTTTCAAGTTGTAAAGAAACTCTTCTAAAGGACTTAAAATTATAAACTTCTAATTTCTTTATGTAAGTACTTGTTTCAGGATTGGATGCCATTTTCGTCAAGCCTTTGTTTGATGTAGAGAGAGCAAAATAACTAATGAACTCAAAGATATATCTTCGATTAAGCCCATGCTATCTTTCTTAAACATTATTGCTCTTATATGTGCTTTACTATGGTTTATAAGTATAAAACTGCAAATTTTTGACTTTATGGTAAGTTTTTAAGAACTCATATCATCTAAGGCATATTAAATAAAAAATAAAGGTGGAGAATTTATGATTATGGTGGATAGATTATCGAGTAAGCCCAGTTTACAACATCTGTACCAGATCTTCGTGTGTAGTATATTTCGACCTTCCATGCTGCAGCTGTATCTGTCCATCCAAGCGTATTACTATTTGATGCTACAGTCTTCTGTATGTATATTGTGGGACTAGTAGGATCTATGTAGTAGCGAATAACGAGCCTTTCACCGTAACCTATACCTGTAGTGCGTAAGCTCACAGTGACAGTACCAACTTTAGTGCCTTCGTAAAGGGTAGCTGATCTGCTTGCTGTGAATGTAGTAGTACCGCTTCCTGAAGTTGCCTGTGCAGTATTACTGTATTTGTAAATAACCTCATATGGTGCAGTGAGCCAAGGTATGAAGTCAACGTTGTCACTCACTTCATCGCCTAACCCAGATGGGTTGAGTATGGGATTATAAGGACCAGTTATATCGCCCCACCAGTTATTCTCTGCATCTAGAGTGCCGATTCCGCTATTTGAGATTCCGTATGAATCTGTATCGCTGTTGCCAAAGATGTTATTGAAGTTAACGTGAACTTTTGTAGCAGTAACTGCTTCAGCAATGTGGATACCTGAATCAATGGCAATGTTGTTATAAATTGTATTCCCAGTGATAGTAGCACTATCTACTGAGCCTACAAGGTTAATACCATGATTCCAGCCAGTGATGAAGTTGTTAGTGATAGTTGTGGTAATACTTCCTTCGTCAGCTTCTATATAGATACCGTCTGCATTTGTTGAACCTCCTCCTATGAGTTGATTACCCTCTATATAGACCGTAAGGGATGCAGCCTCATCATATGTGGCAGCACCTATCGCTGAATTCTGATAGCTACCCGAATCCTTTGCACCGCTTACAGTATTGCTTTTGAAAGCCACTGTCCAAGTCCCCGCATCATACTCAGCACATAGACCCTGCAGTCCCACTTCTCCTCCAGACACTATGTTATCCTGAGCCAATCCATTGGCGTTGTAGAAGTAGATCCCCATCTGACAGTCGGTTATAGTGTTGCCTATCGCTGTAGCGCTCTTGCCTGTCGGTGAGACGTAATGATAGAAAATGATTGCAGCGGACCACCATGTCTCTGGTTGATATGCAAGGTTGCTAATCGTGTTATAATTCACTGTCGCTATAGCGTCCCTGCCAACATGAACGCCGTTCTGAACCTCGTCATTAATGAGCCCTCGCCCAATAATCGTGTTATGATGTATGTTGACGGTGAGTTTGTTTCCATGAGCTTCGATACCGTTCTTGTCGAAGTTTGTTATTGATGAGCTTTTGACTTCCACTGAGACTGCATTGGTTGCGGCTGATAAGTATATCCCATAAGCTCGATCTGAACCACTCCAAGCACCTGTCCCAACTATAGTGACTGTGTCTATTGTACCACCTGTCTCACGATAGAATATACCGGTAAGATAATCGGCTCCTGCTGGCTTAGTAGTAACACCGCTTTCGTCAACTTTCAGATTCTTGATTATTACATTGCTGCCATCAGGAACGTTAGCTACGATAATACCAGCAATTTTCTTCGTGTTAGGCGTACCATACCAAAACAGACCATCAAGCACTGTGGTAAGTTTGGCAGCGGAAGAAGGTTTGATAATCGTATTATCTCCAAAACCTTGGATGGTTAAACTCTTACCAATAACCACTTGCTCATCGTATGTAGACGGGTGCACTATGATGGTATCCCCAGAAGATGCAGCGTTTACAGCAGCCTGGATCGTTTCATATGGCTGACCAGGTCCAACATGAAGTTCAGCCGGGCTTGCTCCCACATTTAGTACTACAACGAAGAGCATTGAGAGGATGAATAGGCTGATTATAGCTATGGATATCGCCTTCCTGTTGTATACGTTTAGTATGCGTATTTTAGACGACATACCGTATCCCAGATGCATAGAAAAATATATAAGAGTTACGAAAATCGATCTAAAACAGACAATTCGGGGATTATTCATGCCTGAGCTTAGAGTAACTATAAGCAAGAAGATGGACGAGATTCTTAAGCAGATTGTAGATAAGGGATTATTCTCATCTAAGGCGGACTTGGCTAGATTCGCTATGATAGCCTACCTTAAGGATCTAGGTTGGATAGAAAGACCGAAGACTAAAACTCAATAATTTACAAGTTTTGTAATAGCAATAGCTCAATCAGACTTATTAACAGCATCGTTGTTCAAAAGAACATGTTCAAAAAAAGAAGAATATCACTCTTAGAAGCTGCAAGGAAGAATGATTGTGAAATAGTAGCTTCAGCCACTCCTCAAAATTTATTTTACACTACTGGTTTTTGGGGCGATGGAACTGTAATCATAAGAGAAGATAGCACTATTCTATTAACAAGCATCTTAGAAGGAGAAAGAGCGAAAAGATATGCAAAAGACTGTGATGTAATAGTAAGCAAGATGGGAAAGAGCTTAAAGGAACTGGTTTTAGAGCATATTAGCTCCAAGGGAAAAGTATGCTTCGATGATGTGAATATGTCTTTACAGTTTGCCTTTAAGAGAGCTCTAAAAGAAGATGTCATGTTTGATCCAAATTTATTCTACTCTGTGAGAAGGATTAAGGATGAAGAAGAAATAGCTAACATTGCTCAAGCTGGGAAAATTGCAGACAAATTACATGATTATGCATCAGCCATTATCAAACCGAGAATGAGAGAAAGGGAGTTGGCAGCTGAGCTATTAGCAAGAGCTGTAAAATCTGGCTGTGATCTACCATTTTACGCTTCCACTCAAAACCCTATAATAGTTGCATCAGGACCTAATTCATCATTTCCTCATGCAGAGTTGACAGATAGAAGATTGTCAAATGGAGATTTTGTAATTGTTGATTTGGTGATAAGGTTCAATGGCTATATAATAGATACTACCAGAACCTTTGCTTTAGGAAGAGTTGATGATGAAGCAAAAAAAGCGTATGAAACTGTTAAATCTGCCCAAGAAAGAGGAATAAAAGCAGCAAAGCCAGATGTTGTTGCTGGAGAAGTTGATAAAAGAGTAAGAGATATAATCAATGCGAAAGGATATGGCGAGTTCTTCGTTCATGGCACAGGGCATGGTGTAGGTTTAGATGTTCATGAGCCCCCCTCTTTAAGAGTGGATAGTAAAGAAGTCTTGCAAAAGAACGATGTTGTAACTGTAGAGCCTGGCATCTATATACCAAATAAATTTGGAATAAGAATTGAGGATACAATAATAGTATCGAAAAGAGCAGAGCCTTTTACAAAGTTTCCTAAAGAGCTATTGATATTATGATGAACCGATAGGATTTATTCGAAGATCAGTGCTTTTCTTTTATACTATTTACAATTATATCGAGCAATTTACTTGCTATGATTTGCTTTGAAGATAATGGAATATGAGTAACATTACGAGTTTTATCCACTACGAATACTTCATTCGTATCAACTCCAAAGCCAACATTCTTTCTGCTTACATCATTTGCTACTACTAGATCAGCATTAGATGCTTTTAGAAGCTCATAAGCCTTATCGATAAGTTTTTCATCAGATAATTTGTAATCTGCTTTAAAGGCTACTAGGAATGTTTTTGGAGATAATTCTTTAACCTTATCTATTATCTTTGGCAAAGGTTTAAACTTTATAATTAATTCATTAATCTCTCTACTAGGCAGTTTATAATCATACTTTTTCTCAGGAGCAAAATCTGTAGCAGCGCTTGTTGCTATCAAAACATCGTAATCTTTAGCCTTAAGTTCAGAAACAACTTCATTATACATCTCTTCAGTAGTCTCTACACTTATCACTCTTGCACCTTGAGGAGGAGATACTATACCATGACCATATATTAGCGTAACATCTGCTCCTCTCCTTAAAGCTTCATTTGCTATTGCTATTCCCATCTTTCCTGAGCTTTTATTCGTTATGATCCTTATGGGATCGATGTATTCTAAAGTTGGACCTGCAGTAATTAGTAATTTAATCCCTTTCATACTTTTTATAGATAATTTTCTTATCACTGCTTCAACTATATCTTCCAAGCTTGCAATCTTTGCCTTGCCTTCCTCTATTCTAGGATTGATGAATTCAACTCCTAATGATTCTAGCTTCTTTATGTTCTCAATTAATATTGGATGATCGTATAAGGATTCGTGCATGGCTGGCACTATAATAATGGGTATCTTAGAACCAAAAGCAGTTGACACAACTGTAGTGACAGGAGTATCGTCTATACCACATGCAATCTTGCTTATAGTATTCGCAGTAGAAGGGCAAACTAGAATTAAATCGACTTTATTCTCATGCATCCCAGCTAGTGCTATATGCTCTATTTTACCTGTTAATTTTGTTACTACAGGATTTCCTGTAGCCCATTCCATAAGGTTCGGATTTATTATCTCCTGAGCCTTTTTTGACATTATTGTATAAACCTCAGCTCCATGCCTCATAAGCTCACGGGCTATCTTTGGACATTCAGATGCAGATATGCTGCTAGTTATGCACAGGGCTATCTTTTTCCCTTTCAGCTCTTCTCCTTTTTTGCCAATTATATCCTTAGAAGGATGGATGCTCATTTCACATTACCTATTGCCATAGCTTTTCTTCTTGAGCATTTCTTGAAGCTTATCGAACTCAGCTTTTTCCATATGATATGAATGCTGATCATCAGGAAATATTCCTTTCTGAACCTCATCCCTATAAGTCTCTAAAGCCTTAAGAATTTCATTGCTCAAGTTAGCATACTTTTTCACAAACTTTGGTGTAAATTTTTCGAACAAGCCAAGAAGATCATGCAAGACAAGAACCTGCCCATCGCAGTCTGGACCTGCTCCTATACCAATAGTTGGAATGCTCAATTCATGAGTAATTATCTTTGCAACTTCAGATGTTAAAGATTCAAGAACTATGGAGAAGGCTCCTGAACTTTCGATGGACTTTGCATCCTGAATTATCTTCATGGCTTTTGTGGCTTCTTTTCCTTTTACTCTATAGCCACTCAAAAAAGTTGCTGTCTGTGGAGCAAGCCCAACATGCCCCATCACAGGAATTCCTGCATCGACTATGGCTTTTACAGTATCCTTTATGATGATCCCGCCTTCGAGCTTTACAGCGTCACAGCCTCCTTCTTTTATGAATCGACCTGCATTTCTAATAGTATCCTCTTTACTAACATTAAAGGACATAAAGGGCATATCCCCAACTATCAAGGCATGTTTTACTCCTCTCTTTACAGCCTTGCAATGGTAAATCATTTCATCCATAGTTATGGGTAATGTTGAATCGTATCCTAATACTACCATGCTACAAGTATCTCCAACAAGAATTATATCTATGCCAGCCTTGTCTGCAAGAAGAGCAGTAGGATAATCGTAAGCAGTAACCATTGTAATCTTTCTTTTTCCCTTCATCATCAATATGTCCTCAATCCTTAGCTTTCCTTTCTCCATTCTCCATCATCCTCATGCCAACTCTTCCAAATCCGACAAGAATCTTATGATATGTCTTTTCTTAAGGTGAGGCATTATAACTAGTCTTATGTGAGTTTGAGTAGATGAGACAGCCCATCCTCTTTTCCTTAATCTATCTGCCAACTGCTTAGGCTCTAGAGAATTAGAGGCTAAACCTACTATGTTCATAATTGGATTTGTGATCAGATATACCTTCTCGGACTCTTTAACTCTTTTTACGATCATATCTGTTAAATTCATGCATCTTTTCACTACTCTTTGATAGCCTTCTCTACCCATATGCTTGAGAAGAGCCCAGACAGCCACTGCTGATGCGCCAGACCTTGTCCCTAAGATTGTGCCTTGAGTTATCTCTCCTCCCGATAAATATGGAACCTTTATGCTCACAGATTTTATGTATTCTTCATCTCTAAATAGTATCCCACCAGCAGGTATAGGAGCAAGCCCCATTTTATGAGAGTCTATGGTTATAGAGCAGACTCCTTTCAAACTGAAGTCAAATTCTGGAAAATTATAACCTAAATCTCTTAAGAAGGGTAATACAAAGCCTCCAAAAGATGCATCCACATGAAGATATATGCCATTATTCAAAGCTATTTCAGATAGCTCTGATATAGGATCGACGATTCCCAATTCTGTCGATCCCGCTATACCCACTATGGCTACTGTGTTTCTATTGATAGCTTCTTTCACATCTTTTGTTTTGACTTGAAAATTCTCATTAAGCCCAATTTTTACCAACTTCAGCCCAAGTAAGTTTGCAGCTTTATCGAACGAGAAATGAGCAGACTCTGGAACTATCACTTCAGGTCTATCTTTTCTGGCTGAATTCCTTGCAATCCACATGGCCATCAAATTCGCTTCAGTCCCCCCAGAGACTATGTATCCTGCTGCATCTGGTTTTGAGAGCAAAGAACCTATCATTGCTATAGCTTCTTGCTCAAGCCTCATAGTCCCAGGGAATAGACCTGCATCTCCAAGATTCTTATCAATGGTTTTGATGAAAATTCTCTTAGCAAAGGGATGAGGGGAAGTGCACATAGAGCCAAGAATTCTTCCTGAACTATATGTGAAATCTTCTTTCAAATACTCTTTAAGAAGTCTCAAAACATTTTTCTTTGATAATCCTTCATAATTCATAGCCATAGGCTAAAATTTACCTCATGATTAAGCATCAGATTTTCAACAATCTTTCCAAGGCTTCGGGATAAAGCAAATTTCTCTTTTTGATCTCCATCAGTCTTTTAGCCATGAATCTAATACAATCTCCTAAATTCCTCTCATTATCAAACCTTCTAATTATTCTCCAGAGCTCTTTCTCACTTTTGAACTTTAATCTTCGAACTTCATCTATAAGTAAAGGAAGGGCTCTTACTACATTATCAACAATAGTTATAGACGCATAGCGAGCTGTGCGTGAGAGAGGGTTGAGGTCTATTGCAATAACGTTCTTGCCCATTTTTCTAAGAGCCTCTGTTCTATCGCCATCTTCTAACGAGAGTAACACTAAATCTGCAGAGTAAATCCCTCTAACATCCACTTTCCTTCTTTCACTACTCAATTCTGGAATTCTTGCAGATGCTCTATTCCCAACGCCAAGAACTTCCTTTGCTCCAGCATCTATCAAAGCCTTTTCTATAGCCATTTCCCTTTCAAGAGAGCGGTAAAACAGGTTTACCTCTATCTTACTTCCAGTAATGTTAGCCAACTCTACAAGCTCTTTAGCAGCTAAAGCTGAAGAATTGCCATTGACAGATATTACAGGATGCTTAGCAAGAAGAATGGCTGCTGCAGCCGTGGTTATCGCCTTAAAGGCAGGTTTTATCGTCCTCTCACCTATAAGGTAGTCGAAGGCTTCCCCTCTACCATGAGCTATCAAACCTTGAGGGACAACTATCCCAAGTCTATAGTTCATGATGAGCTTTTCACGAATCCTTAAGGATTCTGCTCTTGGATGGTCTGGAGGAATCTCTATCTCTTCCTTCATAGAACCCTAGCCCCCTTTTTATCGATAGAGCAAAAAATCACTTGATCTTTTGATCTTGCTTTTTTATGAAATATCTTGACCAACTCTTCTGCCTCCTTTGCTTTTGTAAAAGAGAAGATGGTTTCGCCTATCATAGCCATGCTACACTTAAAGCCATGATCATCAAGTTCGTTCAAAACCTTCTTCACCCTATTAGTGTAGATACTTAGCGAATCAGAGAATTCTCTTGAAAAAATCATAAAATTTTCAGGGCTTGGCTCTGTGATAAAACGATCAACCAATCCTTTACCAGCCTCATTTACACGATTACGCAGAATCTCATCACTTAACATGGCTTTGGTAGAAATCGGACCAAGGCTCAAGCATGCAACCGAATAATCATTACTTATTGGGATTTGCATTATTTCTCCTATACCTGGAGCACCAGCCTTAACCCTAGCTTCAAACCCGCCATAAGTCTCAGCTATAACAGTACCTAATCCAGTCTTACATTTTATTTCGGCTTTATGAGCAATGCTTGCAGCCTCAACCTTTGACAGACCCATTCCTAAAGCTTCGTTAAGGGCAAGAGACAAGCTTAAGGCACATGCTCCACTAGAGCCGAACCCTGAGCCAATAGGCACCTGCACATCATAATCAACAAAAAAAGAGTAATTTCTATCATTTTTAGGCAAAAATGAATCTATTACACATCTTGTGAGTTGAGTTGATTCAAAAGCTTTGCCATTTAAGCTAACTTTTAACTCAGGGTTGAATGATTCTTTGATCTTTACATAAGTCTTAACTCCTTTGCTCAAACATATTCCTGCTCCCCTTGATCCTTTTAACAATAGATCAGATTGCTCGTTTATAATCTCAAAAAATCCAGTTATATGAGATGGGGAGAAGGCTGAAGCCTCCATAGCGTAATGAAAACCAACCTTTTTTATTAAATTAATCTATAGATAGAATAAATCCCTTTAGACTTCTATTTATTTGACCAATCCATGAGAAAATGGCAATTTTACTAATGTTAGATTATGCAGTATATTAAGCTTAAAATAGTCCGTCTATATAGAACATTATATTAGTTGATGCAAAATGGAGTTACGCAAAGTTCAAGAGATGGGTGGCGGGACTCTTCTCATATCCTTGCCAAAAGAATGGGTAAAACAAAACACGGTAAAAAGAGGTAGTATTCTTACAGTCGAAGCAAGAAAGGATGGGTTTCTTGTCATCTACCCTTTTCAGAAGAAGGAGAAATCTATACTTGAGACTTCTATACAATATCCAGAAGAGCACATAGAATATGTGATAAACGAGATAACTGGAGCGTATCTTTTAGGATACGATTTGATCAGAATTCGTGGCAAAGAAAGGATAACTTATGAGGATAGAGAAAAGATCAAGGAGGCTGTGAGACAGTTGATAGGTCTCGAGATAGTTGAAGAAGATGCGCAATCTATTCTGATTCAGTTCTTGCTTGAACCAACAACTCTAACCCCAGAAAAAATTTTTCGCAGAATGCACATGATATCTAGAGGCATGCATAAAGATGCTATAACCTCTTTAATAGAGAACGATGAACATCTTGTCAAAGTAGTAGCTGAGAGAGATGATGAGGTGGATAGGCTTCATTTTCTTTTAGTGAGGCTTATCAGAAGTGCGCTTTTAGACTTTAAGCTTTTGAACAAAATTGAATTGAACATGATTGATTGCTTGGATTATCGTGTTGCCTCAAGCTTGCTGGAGATGGTTGGAGATGCTTCTGTCGAGATGGCAAAGACCATGTTGAAATTGCCTAAATTCTATTTCGACGATAAGCTCAAGAGTACACTTAAAGAATTTGGAGAAATTCTAGAGAGAATGCAAGATCTTTCAGTAAAGGCCTTTTTGACAAAAAATGTAAAAGATGCTAGGCAAGTGGTAAAACTCTTTGCTACTTTATCAGCAAAACTAAACGAGCATGAAAAATCGATCCCTAATCAGCCTTTAGAAGTTTTCACGGGACTTTCATCGATATTTTCATCCATAAGCAAGATAGGCCGTTGTCACATAGATATCGCTGATCTCTCTGTAACCATGTACCCTACAGTGCGCTAATCAAACACGAGCAGTTATAGCATGCGTAGCATACTTCCTTTTTAATGATGCCTCTAATAGACCTAAGAATACAGGCTCTGCCTTGCCAGGTCTGCTGATGAACTCAGCATGATACTGAGTGGCTAGATAGAAAGGATGATTTGGAATTTCCATTATCTCAACTCTTTTACCTTCATCGCTAAACCCTGAAAATACCATGCCGTTTCTTTCAAAAATCTCTCTATAATTCTGATTAAACTCGTATCTGTGCCTATGCCTTTCCGTTATAACCTTTTTTTGATACAATCTGAAAGCTAGTGTTCCCTCGATTAAGTTTATTTCATGACTACCTAACCTCATGGTAGCCCCTAAGTCTTTGATATCTCTCTGCTCAGGTAATAGATCTATCACAGGATGGGGAGTGTTAGGGTCAAGCTCGGTTGAGTTGGCATTTTCTAGACCACAAGCATATCTTGCAAAGGATGCTAAAGCCAATTGAAAGCCAAAGCACAACCCTAGATAGGGTATCCCTTTCTCTCTGCAATAGTTTGCCACTATTATCTTCCCTTCACTTCCTCTTTTCCCAAAACCTCCTGGTATGAGTACGCCATGATACTTTTCTAATTCCTTACAAGATTCTTCTTGATTCTCAAAACATTCAGCCTCTATCCATCCCACCTTTACCTTCAAGCCTAACTGAGCCCCTGCGTGAGCTAATGCATGATTTATGCTAACGTAACTGTCTGTAAGTGCAGTGTATTTGCCAACCATGGCTATTCGAACTTCCTCTTTGTTCCCAATGAAAGATTCTGATATTTTCTTCCATTCTCCCCAATGAATCTCTTTGTTGCTTAGTTGAAGCTTTTCACATATTGTAGATACTATTCCTTCGGAGGCAAGATTCTCAGGCACGCTGTATATAGATTCAACATCAGGGTTAGAAATTACACTCTTTAAGTCTACACTGCTGAAAAGGGCTATCTTGCTCTTCGCCTCCTTCGTCAAAGGCTTCTCACTTCTAGCCACGATTATATCAGGCTGAATACCAATTCTCCTTAGCTCTTGGACACTATGCTGAGTAGGCTTAGTCTTCTGCTCACCTACAACATCTAAGGCTGGAACCAGAGTCACATGAACGAACAAAGTGTTAGAAGGACCTTCCTCAAGCCTCATCTGCCTTAAAGCCTCTAAGAAAGGTAAACTCTCTATATCGCCAACTGTTCCACCACACTCTATAACAACACAGTCAGCGTTATCCATTTCAGCAACGAGCCTTATGCGCCTTTTTATTTCATTTGTTAAATGAGGAATTATTTGCACACATTGTCCGAGATAGTTTCCCTTTCTTTCGTCCTTTATAACTTGTGAGTAAACCTGTCCACTAGTAATGTTATGATAACGCGCTAAGGGCTTATCAAGAAACCTCTCATAATTGCCCAAATCCATATCACATTCAGAACCATCGTTACATACGAACACTTCTCCATGGGCTATAGGATTCAGTGTGCCAGCATCCACATTCAGGTATGGATCGATCTTTGCAGCTGAAACTTTCAATCCTGTCATCGTGAGAAGCTTTGCCATTGAAGCAGCAACTATGCCTTTACCTAAGCCCGACATTACGCCTCCAGTAACGAAGATCCACTTTGGCATATTTTAGTAAGTCATCTTTTCTAAATAAAGTTTACTGTAAGGACCTTGAAAAAGAATTAAAGTAACACTAAAAATAAGGGGTGGTATCGTAATAGCAGATGCTATTAGGGATAGCTTATTCTGGGAATTCCTTTTTGAGGAATTCCTCATTTAGACAATTAACGATCTGTTCTAACTCGTCTACGTAAAGTGCAACGCTATCTGGAGGATGTAGTCTTCTATCTGAACCTCGAATTATCCTGAAGATAAGGTGTATTTTCTCCCTATCCCATCCTGCGCCTACCTTTTCAACTCTGACTTTTAAGCTGTCTCCTATCCTACTTTTTATTTCAAACTCCTTCATACGAACTGGTACGCCCATTTCAACACACCTTCTTTAGGCCCCCCTAAGATCCGCTGGTAGCCATTTGTCCACGCCTTCCTCATGCCACGGTGGTGGGGTTCCAAATTCGATCACAGCTTCTACGAAAGCTTTTACATGTCTAGTTGGGGTCTCCAACCAGATATCACAACCAGCCATAGGCATATCACAGCCTGCATCTATGACTCTCTTTACTCTGTCTCTTATTTTTTCGATGGGCCCTTCGTGCAAAACCTTGAAAGCACTTAAGTTTCCACCTATAGGATACCATGGTCCCATTACTTTGTTGGCGATTCTCCTTGTTTCAATCATAGGCGTAGCCTCTTCAACAGTGAAGGCATCAGCACCACATGCAATGAGATTGCTTACGTTCTCTACACTCGGAGACCAGCACTCACCACATGTATGAAGAATAACATGCCCATGAGTCTTGATTTTTTCTATCGATTTTTTAAGATAAGGCATGACAAATTCACGGAAAGTCTTTGGGTGAATGTTAGCGAGAGAGGAGGCTTCTTCTCTTATAGTGAGTATATCAGCACCTGAATCTAGGTATGCGCAAGCAATCTCATCGAAAAGTGGAGAAAGTATTGCCATAAATCTATGAGCTTCCTCTGGTTCACTCCTCATATACTTGTACCAAGTCGATGTGTCAACTATGTATCCTCCAATGGCTTGGTACGGATAGTCTATGTTAGCTACTACTGGAACCTTTCCATAGTATCTCTCCCTCAAAATCTGAAGTGCTTTACAGACAACAGGAACTCTGCCCCTATTTCTCATCTCCTCTGCTTTTCTTGGGATATCGAGTTGATCTACTTTTTTGACCCAATACTCTTTGACAGAGGGCCATTTTATCTTTCCTTCAAAGAATTCCAACTTAATTCCAAGAGCTTCTGCTTCAAGGGTTAGTTCGAAAGGAACTTCAACGTTCTCTAAACCAGCAAGTTCATGTAGGGCTGCACCCAACTTGGCCATCTTTACTGGGTCTCTGTGCGCTTCGGGCCAATATGCGTCAAAAATCTCCATACCGTCTATGGTGTAAGTAGTGATAATATTCGTGGCTGGTAGTCGGTCGATCCTTTCTTTATGCCAGTCAAGTATGTTCATCATCCTTTCGTAAGGAGACATCGAATCTTCAGGTCTGGTTTTGTATATATCATATTTTTGCATATATATCGTACCACAAGTGTATGTTAAAAAATATTTCGGTCATAAATGTCGAAGCGTAAAATGGCGCACTCTAGAAGCTACCAGAACCATGTAATGTAAAACATTTTATCTATCGATGGACAGTGATTAGATGATTTGAATGATACCAAGAGTTTTGAGTATAGCGGGCTCTGACCCTGACGGAGGAGCAGGGATACAAGCTGATCTGAAAACCTTCTCAGCTTTGGGAGTATATGGCATGACAGTAATAACATCTGTAACTGTACAAAATACTGTAGAGCTCAAAAGAATTCACGATTTACCAATAGATATGATAAGATCTCAGATAGAGGCTTTGATCGATGACATAACCATAAACGCAGTTAAAACAGGTATGCTTCATACAAGAGAGATAATAGAAGTTGTAGCAGAAGAAATAGGAAGGAAGAAATTTCCATTAGTAATAGACCCTGTAATGGTTACAAAAAGTGGAGCCTCCCTCATCGAAGAAGATGCAAAGAGCGCTTTGACCAAGATTCTTTTCCCATTGGCAAAGTTAGTGACTCCAAATTCTTTTGAAGCAGAGACGATATCAGGAATGAAGATAAAGACTTTGGATGATGCTAAAGATGCTGCGAAAAAGATTGCTGAATATGGAACTGAGGCGGTACTGATAAAGGGTGGGCATGCATTCTCTGAAAAAGAGGCTATTGACCTTTTATATTTTCGTGGTAAATTCAAGGTCTTCAAGGCAGAGAGGATAAAGACAAAGACAACTCATGGGGCTGGTTGTAGTTTTGCTTCGGCTATAGCCGCGGATTTGGCAAAAGGGAGAAACATAGTAGATGCAGTAAGCAATGCAAAGGATTTCATAACAAAAGCGATAAGATTTGGATTTGACATAGGTCATGGTTTCGGGTCTGTAAATCCTATGGCTCATCTCTACAATGAAGCAGAGAAATATCAAGTAATAGAGAATGTTAGGAAGGCAGTAGCCATGTTGGAGGCTCACAAAGAATTCTCGCAATTAATCCCTGAATCTCAGTCTAACATTGTCATGGCTCTGCCCTTCGCTGATAGTATCGAGGATATAGCAGCCATTCCAGGGAGAATAGTCAAGATAGGAAAAAGCGTTAAAGCTTCATCTTGTCCAGAATTTGGGGCATCGTCTCATGTAGCTAGAACTGTATTAACAGCTTCTAAACATGAAAGATCGATAAGGGCTGGGCTGAATATAAAGTACTCAGAGAGGATCATAGAAGCTTGTAAAAAGTTGAGATGGACAATCTCATCCTATGATAGAAGAAAGGAACCATTAGAAGTCAAAAGGAAGGAAGGGATGAGCATAAGTTGGGGAACTGAACAAGCTATAAAGAAGATAGGGAAGGTGCCACATATAATATACCATAAGGGAGACTGGGGTAAGGAGCCTATGATCACTTTGCTTGGAAAGAATGCTGTAGAAGTCTCCAGAATGGCTATCGAACTGTCCAATAGAATAAATATCGTACCCTAATTTCTAGGGTACAGTTTCTTATGGTTACTCTAGCGATTCTATTGTCTACTCTGGGTAGATCCACTTGTTGTTCTCGTCGATACGACCAAGTCTATAAAGTAATTCTCTCGTCAAGGGATATTTGTTGAGGTCCTGGTATGGCAGGTACTGAGATCTAGCGTATTCATTCTGGAACTCTTTGGCAACTGCCAATTCATAGTATACGACCTTTCTAGAAATTTCCTCTGCATATTCTCTCATTTCCGTAGATATCAAAGCCATCCTAGCGCCTGTCCCCGCTGCATTACCTACGAATACATACTTTTCTGTCGGTAACTCTGGATACATACCTATAGTCCTGGCGTTCTCAGGGTCTATGTAATTTCCAAATGCGCCAGCCAACCAGAATTTGTCTATGTCCTTTTCAGTCAATCCTCTGTACTTTAACATGAGTTCTGCGCCTGTGTGCATAGCGGCCTTTGCCTTCTGTAACTCTCTTAAATCCCCTTGTGTAATGACTATGTCAATTCCAGGAAGAGTTTCTTTTTTCATGACTCCAGGAGAAACTTCTTTTTCCACAACACGAGCAGTATCTTTTGCCCATGCTATTACGTACTCCCACATCCCTTCTTTCGATCTTCTTAACCTGTCTGTCTGCTTTGCCATCTTCTCGACGAACTTGCCCTTGTTGTCTATCAAACCAGACTTCAAAAGCTCTGCAGGTATATCTATTAGTGCAGATCCACATATCCCCACTGCAGGAGCGTCTTCTATTGTTCTATAATGAAGCTCTAGGCTCGATGGATCTATAGTCACCTTTTCTATGGCGCCCGTTGAAGCCCTCATGCCTTGCTTTATCTCCATCCCTTCAAAGGCTGGACCAGAAGCGCAAGAGTCACAAGTTACTAACTCTCTATTCCCAACAGCAATTTCAGTGTTTGTACCTATATCAAGGTCCATAGTGATTTCGTCCCTATCCAACATCCTAGTCGCCATTATGACAGCCAGTTGATCTGCACCAACAAAGCCTCCGAATACTGGTAGGTAGTAGGCTTGCGAGTAAGGATGACCTTTCAGGCCTAACCTTGCTGTTGGAACATAAACTCCACGTCTTACTACTGGTGGATATGGAGAGTAAGCCACGTGCTTTGGCCAATATTTGAGGAAGAACATCTGCATTGCCACGTTGCCAACGAAGGACATTTCATATATCTCATTGTTCTTTACACCTGCTTTCTCGCAACATTCATCTATGATCTCATTAATCCCTCCTACTACAGCTTTTTGGAGCTTGTCTTGGGCTTCTTCTCCATAGAACAGTACATAAGATATCCTAGATAGAACGTCTTCACCCATCGGTATCTGGGGGTTCATTCTCGAACCTACTGCTATTACTTTGCCTTGGTTCAGGTCCATCAAGAAGCCAGCAAGTTTCGTGCTGCCTATGTCACAAGCGAAGCCGAAGCACCTATCTGTGGTATTTCCAGGCTCTACTGCCATCACTCTATCATTCCATACTACTGCAGTTACCTCCCAGTTGGCTTCTCTAAGCTTTATTGGGAGGTAGTCCTTCACTATTACATCGTAATCTACTCTCAATTTGTTCTTATCAAGTCCATATTGATCGCCCAAGGCATCAAGGAGTCTTTCTTCGTCAGCTCTCATATCATGTAGGGTTGGTACAGGTAACTTCACGAAGTATTTTCTGACCATAGGTTTGGGCGTTACAGGCACTTCGAGTCCTTCCGTCTGGAGTCTTTGCTTTCCTACTCTGCTTATCTCGGGAACATAGACCTTTAGCGGTGCATTCTTCACCTTTACCAAGCATGCCAGTCTATAGCGCTGCTCTATCATGTCTTTTGTCAGATGTTTCGTTTCACCAGGCTTAACAGGTCCTAGTGATTCGTTACCCTCGTCGATTCTAACCTTGCACTTGCCGCAAGTCCCCTTTCCTCCACAAACTGTAGATATATCCACTCCTAATTTGTCTGCAGCGTCCATCAGTGTCGTCCCTGGTGCAAAAAAGTCACGCCTTCCATGAGGGAAGAAAACTACCTCATATTTATCTTCTGAAGACATAGCGATCAAAGGAGCCTTGACTTTTACCTTAAATAAACATTTCGCTGATGGTATTAATTTTAATTATAGTATTGATTTTAGATTCGTCTTCCAAAAGAAAGCCTTTTATGAAATTCTCAAATGGATTTTAACTCGTTTTGTCACTTCTTTGAAGTGAAGCTATAGCGAGTCCAAAGACCTTCAGATAGAACTAACCCTAATTAAATTTGTTATTTAAATCCGTGAAGTCGCCAATTTATTGATGAACTAAAATAAACACTATCGCTATGGGAATCCTACGCTGTGTTCGGTTACGGAGTCCGAAGCCGTTTGATGTAAAAAAATAGGTCAAAGACCTATTTTTCTTGTGCCTTTCTCATAGCCTCAACGGCTTTCATTACTGTATCGATTAGCTGCTTTACTTTGTCGACAGCTTCTACTGCGTCTTTCCCGTAAGCATCTGCACCAATTCTTCCTTTGAACTCCTCTGTCACTGTACCGCCACCAATAATGGTCTTAGTCTTGTCCTTAAGTCCCTCTTTCCTCAGTTCCTCTTCCACGGCCTTCATGGACAGAAGTGTGGGTGACATCATAGTAGACAATGCAACTACATGGGCTTCTGTCTCCTTCGCTTTGCCAACGAAATCTTTCGTCGGAACGTCTCTTCCCATGTCGTATACTTCGTAACCTGCGGCTGTGAGCATTGCCTTGACTATGTTCTTGCCTATATCATGGATGTCTCCTTCTACTACTCCTATGACAACTTTCCCTGCAGCTCCCTTCTCACTCTTTGGTATAAGCGGTAATAGAACGTTAAGACCAGCATACATGGCATCAGCCGACAGTAGAACTTCTGGCAAAAAGTATTCCTTACACTCATATTTGTCGCCAACTACCTTCATTCCTTTTGCCAAACCATCCACTATACCTATGTAAGCATGCTCCTTACCTGCTCTGACCAATGCTGCCCATTCTTCTGCAGCCTTCTTGACTTCACCTTCATCGCCAACAACAACACCATCAGCCATTCTTTTTAGAATATCTTCTCTTTGGCTCATGTCTCTAGGTTTAAAGAAATTAGTATATTAGGTTTGCTATAACTGTGTTTTTGGGGGTTTTATCAGGCTCTAAGCATGCCAAGCAATATAATTGAACGCTGGATGCAAGATTAGAAAATTCGAGATACATTAATATAGGTCATGTTATTAGCGCCTTCCGATAGAAATGAATTCATACGATATAGTTATGGAGATGTTGAAAGGGAATAAAGACGCTGTCGATAGAATGCCTTGTGTAAACTCTGTGAGTATGGCTACAGTAGACTTCATGAAGGCCTACGACGCTTACTGGCCAAAAGCCCATTTCGACCCTGAGAAGATGGCAAGGCTAGGTGCTGCTGCACATAAACTTTGTGGGCTTGACAACATAACTATACCTTTCGATATGACCATGGAAGCAGAGTTGATGGGCGCCCGTATCAACTATCATGAGGATAAGATAAAATGGCCATCCATGTTCCCTGACTTGGCTTTTCATGCAAAGGAAATATCAGACATTAAAGTGCCAAACGATATATCGACTGCAGGAAGAGTACCCACTATTGTAAATGCTATTAGGATTTTGAAGAAGGAGTTCGAAAGTAAGGTACCAGTGAATGTTTACATAACTCCTCCTTTCACTAGCATAAGCAGCTACGTTGTAGACAGCATAGATTTTCTAAAGATGGTGAGATCAAACCCACAAAAGATTCATGGATTCATCAAGGCTTCAATGCCTATCTACAGAGAACTTATGAGGCTCTTTACTGATGCAGGGGCAGATATAATCTCCTTCCACGAGATGGGAGGCTCTAATGATAATGTCTCGCCAAAACAGTGGGATGAATTCATAAAGCCTTATCTGAAGGATCTAATTAGCTGCACAAAACTGCCTGTAATTCTTAACATATGTGGTTCTGCTCTAATGATAGTAGATAGGATGATGGAATGTGGTGCAAAAGGTCTAGCTATTGACGAGAGAACTCCTATACCGAAAGCCAAGGAGGTCATGAATAAAATTAACCCTAAAATCCCACTCATGGGCAATATTCCAGCCTTTGGCATAATACACAGAGGAACTCCAGATGATATAAGAGAGATCACAAAGTTAGTCATAGATAATGGTGTAGATATAGTATCTCCAGGCTGTGACTTCTGGTTGGAGACACCAACGGAAAACATAAAAGCTCTAGTGAATGCTACTATCGAATTAGGGACACCGCCACCTTGGAAAAGGTAAACAACCTATT
>JARVKD010000014.1:13446-30160 GCA_029775875.1 Nitrososphaeria archaeon | reverse complement strand
CTCGTTAATGGTTACTATCTTATTTCTATCAAAAACAGGGATAAGATCAGAATACTTCCAGACTGAGAGGGGTTTTGAAGCCAAAGTTCTTTTACTGATTAATTCTTTTGCTTCCTCTAAATCAGTTTGAACCTCAAGCAGATCGTTGCACTTTTTGCAGCGGTATATTATCTCATCTAGACTATATTCTGACCTACAGTTTATGCAAACTAGTTTGAACATCATCAAGATAGCCTACGATCATCATTATATTAAAAGTTCTTATTCAATCGAAATTCAAATCTATATTCTATCAGGAGTTTCTATCCCTAGTAGGCTAAAAGCAGTCTTCACTACGTTTCTAAAAGCATGAACCAAAGCCATCCTTGCCTCTCTCTTTGTCTCATCCTTTTCTTGCAATACTGGCTTCTTTTCATAAAATACGTTAAAATCTGTTGCTAATTGATAAGCGTATCTGGCAAGAATCTTTGGCGATAGATTCTTTACAGTCTCTTCAACGTAAAGGTCAAACTTCGATATCATTTTTACCAGTTCTAGCTCTGTAGGATCGTTTAACAAGGAAGCACCATCAAGAGTGATTGTCGGTATTATTCCAGCCTTTTGAATTATGCTTGATGCCCTTGCATGAGCATACTGAACATAAGGACCAGTTTCACCCTCTAAGTTTAAGGATTCACTCAGATCAAATACTATCATCTTGTCTAAATCTTGCTTTATGAGATCGAAGCGAAGGGCTGATATTGCTATCTTCTCAGCTATGTTATGGTGCCATTCTTCACTCTCATTCGGATTTCTCTTTTTAGTTTCTTCATAGGCTTTTTTGTGCAAGGCATCAAGAACATCGTCAGCATTCATGTAAATTCCTTTTCTACCAGACATATGTATGAATTCTTTCTTCTCTATCATTATTCCAAGCTCGTCAGCAGTTCTTTTGCTCAAAGAGACCACTTCATAACCAAGGTGCAGATACTTCTTCTCCGATTTACCACCCAAGAGAGATAGGATATACGATATAATTTTTTGAAGTCTACTCTGCCTAACATCTATTACAGTTATGGCAAGGTCTGAATTACCGAAAGAAGGATGCTCGTCTTTACCTTTTCCTGATACTGAAGACCAAAGGTCTTTTCCATTGGGCTGTTTTATGAATATATCATATTGAAAAGGATCTTCTATCAAGCCTATCTTCCATGCAGCATAAGGTATGTCTTTAGCAATATAGGTCAAGGTACCATCGCTTCTCTTGAGCACTTTCTCCTCATCCTCGCCTTCCATTTTTATGACCCAGCATCCAGAAAGCTCGCCTTCCTTTACGAATTGAACTATGCCTTTATCCTTCATAATATTGAACAATTTATCCCAGATTTTTGTCTCTATTATGTGAGATTCAAAGTTTAAGCAATCGTAATAAGCTCCTATTCTCCAGCATGTCTTAAGTTGCTCTTTCAGTATTCTTTTTGTCAGTTCCTTTGCAAAGTCTGCTATATCTGAGTTGCCTTCTTCTATAGCCTTTAATACTTCTTTCTGCTTCATGATAAGCTCAGGCTTTTCAGCGTATAATTCGTTGACTTTCACATAGACATGATCGCCACAATAATGGTCAAACTTCTTACCCTCTGGCGGCTCAAGAGGAAAGCCTGCATACTTGAAACCGACTACTATATCTGCTATCTGTGATCCTGAATCATCGATATAGTTCAATATTTGGACATCATGACCTGTAAACTTCAATACTCTATAGATAGAGTCACCAAGAACTAGGTTTCTTACATGACCTATGTGCAAAGCTTTGTTAGGATTAACGCTTGTATGCTCGACACAAACCTTCTTCCCTTTTCCCATATTCAATGAGCCATAATCTTCTTTAGAAATTGCATCAAGGATCGATCTGTAGGCTAGGTCTGGGTATCTTACCTTAAAGTTGATGTAACCAGGTTCATGGACTTCAAAGTCTGCTATCAAGGAATCCTCAGGTATTCTTAACTTATCTCCTATAGCCTCTGCCACTTCTAGTGGATTAAGGCCTAGTTTGTTGGCTATTATGAAGGCAACATTTACTGATAGATCACCAAATTCAGGTCTTGGAGGCTCAAAAGGCTCAAAATCTATCAACGGATAGTCTGCCTCACCTATGGCTATCTCTACGCTCTTTTTGACCTGCTCTTTGAACTCTCTAAAACTCAAATCTTATCACCTCTATTTAATCTTCATGAATTTCTCAGCAACGTGCTGAATCGCTTCAACAAGCCCATCGCCCATGCTTAAATTAACAGAAAAGCTTGCCTCATCCTTCAGGCTATCGGGCGAGTTTCCTAATGCTACGCTGTAGCCACATATCTTGAACATAGGTATATCTATCTCGCTATCACCAACGGCTACTATCTTGCTTGTATCGATACCAAGATGCTTTACTGCCAACTTTAAGCCTACCGCCTTGTTCACACTCTTATGAGTAAGATGATACCCATATTTGCTATCGTTGATGGTAACTGGTATGCCACTCTCATCAAGAATCCTTCTCCCTTCATCAATATTGAAGGTTCTCTCCAAAACAATTTCTGTGAAGCGAGGGAAGACAAGCTTCTTTTTAACGTTTGAAATCTTCTTTGACAAATAATCGTAAGCCATCAAGCTATAGGAAATATCTGCAAGTAACGTCATATCCAATGGAGAAGTTGCAATGACTCCTCCATTCTCTCCTACTACGACCTTTGTCGTCCCGAGATATACTGATAAGGCATAAGCCTCCCATGCACTCCTTCCACTGACCAAAATTACTCTATAATTCATCTTCTCTAACCAGCGAAGAGCATAGGCAGCATCGAGGCTTATCACTCCACCATCCTCTGTTATGGTTCCATCTACATCTACAGCGAAGCCTTTTATGTCCATATCAGCACCCATTATAGGTCCAATTACAATGCGGAATAAAAAGTCGTAACTTTTTAATTTTATTAATATACACAGTGAGCTAATCAAGTTTTAGGGCTCGTCGCCTAGCCTGGATCAGGGCGTCAGCCTCCGGAGCTGAAGGTCCGGGGTTCAAATCCCCGCGAGCCCGCCATTAATAAGAGTTCAAAGCACCTTAACCCTTATATAACGAAAGGATTTTATATTTTGGTGTAAAGTGGGTAAGCATGCCAAAGCCACATTTGAACCTTGTAATTTGTGGGCACGTCGACCATGGAAAATCGACAGCTATGGGTCATTTTCTTTATGACCTTGGCGTGGTTGATGCACGCACTATAGAAGAATATGCAAAGGAGTCAGAGAAGACTGGTGCTGGAGATACCTTCAAGTTCGCTTGGGTTCTGGACAGATTAAAGGACGAACGTGAGAGAGGAGTCACCATCGACTTGGCCTTTCAGAAGTTTGAGACAGACAAGTATTTCTTCACTCTCATAGATGCACCAGGCCATAGAGATTTCGTCAAGAACATGATTACAGGAGCAAGCCAAGCCGACGCTGCTGTGTTAGTGGTATCTGCCAAGAAAGGCGAGTATGAAGTGGGCATAGGCCCCGGAGGACAGACTCGTGAACATGCCTTCCTTCTAAGAACATTAGGAGTGAACCAAGTAGTTACATTCATGAGCAAGTTCGACGACTTTACCGTCAACTATAGCAAGGATAGATATGAAGAAGTCAAGGCAGGTGTGGAGAAACTTCTCAAAACAGTAGGTTATGATACGAAGAAGGTTCCGTTTATACCAGGATCGGGCTGGACGGGTGAAAACCTTGTCAAGAGATCAGAAAAGATGTCATGGTATACAGGTCCTACGCTATATGAAGCTCTTGATCAACTGGTTGAACCTTCAAAGCCCATCGATAAACCTCTTCGCCTCCCTGTTCAAGACGTCTATTCTATAACAGGCGTAGGCACAGTCCCAGTAGGAAGAGTAGAGACAGGTGTAATGAAAGTTGGAGATACAGTAGTTATAGCGCCATCCATGATAACGGCGGAAGTCAAGTCTATAGAGACACACCACACAAGCATTCCTCAAGCCATACCTGGAGATAACGTGGGCTTCAACCTAAGAGGCATTGCCAAAAAGGATATTAAAAGAGGAGACGTGATTGGTCATCCTACTAGCCCGCCTTCAGTGGCCAAAGAGTTCATTGCTCAGATAATAATTGTATTCCATCCAACAGCGATAGCCGCAGGATACACCCCTGTATTGCATGCCCATACTGCTCAGGTGGCTGCTCAGATTACTGAATTAATATCAAAGATAGACCCAAGGTCTGGGCAAGTAGTTGAGGAGAAGCCCAAATCCCTAAAGACAGGAGATTCAGCCATAGTAAGGATTCAGCCTGTAAGGCCTCTTTGCATAGAACTGTTTAAGGATATACCAGAGTTAGGGCGTTTCGCTCTTAGAGACATGGGCACAACAATAGCTGCAGGGGTTGTAAAAGAGATCACTCAGAGATGGACTGTAGAGAAAGTAACAGCAAAGGCCTAACCATATTCAAACCCAGCCATTATAATTGGAAAAGCATCACTTGATATTCGGTAGTAGCATTAAGCGAACCTGTTGAGTTTGGATCACGCCAAAGGGAATATAGAAAATTATCCATAAGATAGAGAAGGATAGGATTTTGTAATCTCATGAGCGGAGGAAGCATCACAATTTCTTCAAATAAAAGCTAACAAAAGAAAAATGCATCTTTTCTTGACAGTTGAGGTATTGATTATAAGACCTAAATGAACATATCTTCATCCAAACCTGGGAAAGTTTAAAGATGGAAAAATCATCAATTAATTTAGACATGGAAAATTCAGAATACGATAGATGGAAAAAGGTTTACGAGATGTATCCGATCAAGAAATTGCCTTGGGAGCTAGGCAGACCAAGGGAGGTTCTTGTGGAATTAATAGAAAGTGGAAAAGTTAAGAAAGGCAAAGCACTCGACATATGCTGTGGCGCAGGTACAAATACAGTTTACATGGCATCAAAGGGCTTTGAGGTAAGTGGGATAGACATATCCCCAAGAGCTATTGAGATTGCCAAAGAGAAAGCCAAGGCTGCAAAAGTCAAGATAAGATTCACTATGGGAAACGCTCTCCATCTGCCCTTTGAGGACGAAGAATTCGACTTCGTCTTTGACATGGGTTGCTTCCATCATATACTGCCTGATGATAGAGAGTTCTTTATCAAAGGTGTTTACAGAACTCTTAAGGCTGGTGGCAAATACCTCCTAACTTGCTTTAGCTACAAAAATGGCTATTCTTGGAACCATTTTACTAAAGAAGATATTATCAGGTATTTTTCAGACTATTTTAAGATCGAGGACATAAAGCATTTTGCATCTGTTGAGGGCGATGGAGTAGTCAGGTACTTTTACTCTGTTTTGATGGAAAGAGTGAAATCAAGAATTAGATCGTAATACCTATGAGGATAGGCGTTATGAACGCCTCTATGAAGGCTGATAAGAGAAAAAGGGGCAAGATAAAAAGAATAAAGAACCTCAATCCATTTTTCAACTCAGATTTTAGCTTTATGTCTCTGCCATCAAGCTTCAGAACTGTTTGAACGCCCATTCTTAGACCTATGGCAACGCTCAGCAAGAAGACGGGTATCTCTACCACTCCATGTGGCAGTATCGCTGATAGGATAAAAATCAGTCCATTCTCTTTTGCAGCATCGAAAAAGATCATTCCTATCAAGAGACCATTAGCAGTAACGAAGAGCAGAGGGAATATGGCAAGGAAAAAACCAAGCAGTATCGCGAATAGGCTTTTAATGGAATTGTTCAAAAATATAAAGAGCATTAAAGCAAAAGGGTCTAAGCCTATAGTCCATTGGAAGACATCTCCAAACTCTCCAAGTATACTCACTTGAAGATATTCTGCAACAAAGTTCCCTATCATTATAGAAGAGAAAAAAAGAATCGTTGCTAAAATCGCATAGTACTTAAGGTTATAGAGATAAAGCTTGGCACTACTTGCCATATCATTATAACCTCAGAACTAATATTTATGCCGTTTTCACAAAAATGAAATTGTTAAATCTAATAAAGATAAGCCTTAAAAGATAGATTATTGAAGGATTTTGTGCGATGCCTCAGTTAGCCCGAATAAAGCTCACAAGCACTAATTTGAACAACTTGGAGCAAGTCTGTAAAGAGATAAAAGAGATTACTGAGAAGACTGGCATAAAGGTTAGGGGACCTCTTCCTTTACCAACGAAGAGGCTTAGAGTAGTTACGAGAAAAGCGCCCAGTGGTCAAGGCACCCATACCTTCGATAAATGGGAGATGCGTATTCATCGCAGGCTTATAGACTTGGATGCCGATGATAGGACTATGCGCCAACTCATGAGGCTAAGAGTTCCTGACGATGTCTTCATAGAAGTAAACTTATCTGCGAAATAATTTTTGAAGGAGATTTTATGAGATGGTAAGGATAAAAGCCTTTTCACTTAACTGAAAGAAAAAAAGGAATGGTTGTAGATCTTTATGGTTAAAAGTACTTCTTAGTGGCGAATGCTGCTATTGTTGGCCCTATTATTATTGCCACAGCGATTATTGCTGCTGCTTTTGACACATCTCCTGTTATTCCGAAGAAGCTTATTCCCCAGTTTGCAATACCTAAAGCCAAAGCGCTGAATATCAATGCAATCACTAGGCCAATGAAGCTTATGAGAAGCTCTTTTCCGGCGGAAACAACTCTCTTTTCAGCCATTTAGTTTCCCTTATAACACGATTCTGCGCTATTAGTATATAAGCTTTCGTTAGTGTATAAGAGCTTTCCTTCACCAAATCAAGATAGAGGGATAATTTATAAACTCGACTTGGGTTCCTGGCGATGTATTTATGGAGATAAATAGAGATTAATCTAACTATTAAGTAATCTCATAAAGAAAAATTCTGAGAAGCGATAAAGGATTTAAAGCCGATAAAGTTATTGGTCTGACCATTTAAAGAATGATCACAATGAAGATAGCCATTTTGGGAGGGACAGGAGACCTTGGCAAAGGCTTAGCCCTAAGGTGGGCAAAGTTTCATGATATAATAATTGGCTCTAGAGATGAAAATAGGGCTAAAGCATTTGCAGAGGATTATAGTAAAGTAGCCAAAAAGCGTTATGGAGATGAGATGAAGGGAAGTATAGTAGGCTATGACAACTTTCAGGCAATGAAGGCTTCTGAAGTCATAGTATTATCTATACCACATGAAGGTTTGATAGATTTCATTCGATCTTTGAGACCTTTTATTACCAGCGATAAGATCATAATATCCCCTGTTGTGCCTTTAGACAAAGATGACAGATGCTACAAGTATGTACCCTTTGCTATCAACGATCCTCAAAGCCCATCATCAATCATACAGGCTTCTGCTGCTGAAGTTATATCTTTTGAATTGGGGTCGAAAAAAATAGTTTCAACTTTTCATACCATGCCTGCCAAAAAACTCTGTAACTTAAACGTTGACCTTGATTGTGATGCTTTAATGGCAAGCGATGACGTTAAAGCAGTAAAGCTCGTCTCGGACTTAATTTCACAAATTCCTAATCTAAGGCCTATTTATGCAGGACCTTTGGAAGTTTCTAGGCTATTGGAGGCTCTCACACCCATTTTGATGAATCTAATATGTCATAACAACATCAAAGAGCCATCTATCAAGATAGTTTGAAGAGTTTTCAAAGTATGGTCTCATTAAGTGATAATTTCTATGGCAAAAGCATAAAAGCCCACCATTTTTACTCTTGGTAAAGTGATCGGGAATGCAAAGTGAGGTCGAGCAGATAACGCTGGAACTTCCAAATGGCGTTACAGCAAAGTTAGATGGTGATATGCTTGCCATCAAGGGACCTTTGGGCGAATGTAGAAAGGACTTTTCTAAGATAAAGGTCCGAGTTTTACATGAGGGGAATAGAATTTTAGTCAGGCCCTTAGGTAAAAAGAGGTCTGATGCAAGCGTTGCGAATACTGTCAGGTCCATCATAAGAAACATGATCAGAGGCGTGACAAAGGGCTTCACCTATAAACTTAAGATAGTATTCACACACTTTCCAATTTCTGTTAAAGTGAAGGGTAAAGAAGTAATAATAGAAAACTTTTACGGGGAAAGGTCTCCCCGCACAGCAAGAATAGTAGGTGATTGTCAAGTTACCGTTGAAGGCGACGATGTCATAGTCAAAGGTGTCTCATTAGAGGATGTGGGGCAAACAGCGGCCAATGTAGAGCAAGCAACAGCAGTAAAAAGAAAAGATCAGAGAGTTTTTCTCGATGGGATATACATTTATGAAAAGGAGAAAGGTTGAGGCCATGCAAAAGAAGACCAAATCTAAAAGTAAGCCGAAAGTAAAAAAGAAAGGTAAAGCGAGTTTAACTGAGCTTTTGAAGTTGAGAGAAAGCATAGACGACAAGCGCCCAAAGTTTGTAAGGCAAGAATCATGGAGATATGAGAGATTGAATGAAAAATGGAGGAAACCAAAGGGCATAGACAGTAAGATGCGCTTAAGGGTTAAAGGCTGGCCCAAGATAGTAAGAGTTGGATATAGAGGACCAAAGTTAGCAAGAGGTCTTCATCCCTCTGGGTATAGAGACGTATTGGTTCATAATTTAGATGAACTTAAGGGCCTTAACCCCAAACAGGACGCTGCTCGATTGGCATCGGGACTGGGAGCCAAGAAACGTAGAGAACTGATAGAAAAGGCAAAAGAACTGGGCATAAAAGTCTTAAACCCAACAGGAATAGAGAAGGCTAAAGAGGCTGAGAGCCCAAAATAAAGAGGAATTGGAATGACTAGTATTGAAGATTTTGCAATGAACTTCGGAAATATTTAAGGAAGTGAGGTTATTGGACAATCAGGACGATGCAAAAAAGCCAAGAGGTGCCATTAGAGTTTGAACATAAGCCATAAGAAGGCAATGGCTGCAAAGGTCCTTAATGTAGGAGTAAACAGGGTTAGGATAGACCCTGATAGTCTTGAGAGAATATCTGACGCCATTACAAGGGATGACATAAGGGCCCTTATCAGAGAAGGCATAATCTGGGCTGAGCCTGTTAAAGGCATATCTAGAGGCAGAATTAGGAGAAAAAAGACTCTAAAGAAGAAGCGCGGTAGGGGTAGTGGTTCGAAAAAGGGTTCTAGGGGTGCTAGATTGCCAAGAAAGAGGCTTTGGGTCATAAAGGTTCGAGCTATGAGAAACCATCTAAAGAAAGCAAGAGAAAGAGGAGATATAACGGGTGATGTATTTGACAAGCTTTATTTACAGATAAAAGGTGGTCAGATAAGATCAGTTAAACATCTTAAGGAGCAGATGAGCCTACTGGGCAGGAGTAGATAGCAAAATCATGAACCATAGTTACGTTCCAATCATGCGTAGAAGAAGAGAAGGAAAGACGAATTATAGAAAGAGAAAAGCAATTGTCATGAGCAGATTGCCATTTGTATCTACATTTATAAGTGGAAAGAATATTCTAGTCCAGATAATATCATCCCGAAAAGAAGGCGATATGGTTCTAGCATCAGCTCACTCAAGAGAGTTGATAAAGTTTGGATGGTTGGGCTCAAGAAAGGACATGCCAGCGGCATACCTCACAGGATTGTTGGCTGGGCTCAAAGCTAAGGACAAGGTAAAAGAGGCTATCTTATACACGGGATTAAGAAGGTTTGTGCCCAACTCGCGTATCACAGCTGTAGTGAAGGGGTTATTAGATGCAGGTTTATCTATACCTATAAATCATGAATCTCTGCCTTCTGAAGAAAGCCTCAAGGGCAAGCACATAGCTGATTATGCCAAAAATTTACTAGAGAAGGATAAAGCGCTTTACAGTAAGAGGTTCTCAAATCTCATCAGCAAGGCCTTCAATCCAGAATCGATTCCAGAACGTTTTGAAGATGTTCGCAAAAAGATAATAGAAGGCTTTAAGGTGGGCAAGACATGAGTGAACGAGCTGTTCAACCCTGGGTCCCCAAAACAAGGCTAGGAAGTCTTGTGGCAGAGGGAAAGATCACATCTTTAGAAGAGATTTTTGAGAGCGGCATGAAGATAAAGGAGCCTGAGATAGTCAAGAAACTTTTACCAGATTTAAAGACGATTCTGATTGGAGCAGGGATAGTTCAAAAGCAGACAGACGCAGGCGAATTAACTAGGTTCAGTGCTGTAATTGCTTTAGGGAATGAAGGAGGGTGGTTCGGCGTTGGCAAAGGAAAAGCTAGCCAGATGAGGCTGGCCATAGATAAGGCTACCAATATCGCTTTATTGAATATAATTCCTGTGAAACTTGGTTGTGGTAGTTGGGAGTGCAGATGTATGACATCCCATTCACTTCCCTTTAAGACTATAGGCAAATGTGGCAGTGTAAAGATAGTGATAATACCGGGCCCAAGGGGGCTTGGGCTCGTGGCTGGAGAAAAGGTAAGAAATTTGCTATCTTTGGCTGGAATAAAAGATGCTTGGACAAGAACCTACGGTTCTACTAGCACTGTTTCTTCAATAGCTTACGCAGTTTACGATGCCTTAAAGAGAACTCACAGCCTTAGCATTGGGCAGGGATAAAGTTTGGTTAAGAGCCTTCTTGTTGTAAGACTTCGTGGCAGTGTAAATGTTCGAAAGCCTGTAAAAAAGATTCTTGAGGAACTTCATCTGTCAAAAAGATTTAGAGCAACGATAATACCAGACACACCGGATTATAAAGGCATGCTCATAGCCGCCAAAGACCATGTTGCATGGTGCCATGTAAAAGCCTCTTTTATTTCAAAATTGATCAAGAAGAGAGGCCGAAAGGAAGGGTGGAAGCCTTTAAGCCTAAAAGAGATTAAAGAGATGAATTTTAAGAGTTTCAGTGACCTTGCAAAGTCCTTAGAGAAGGGAGAAGTTGTTTTGAAAGAAGTTAAAAAGATAAAGCCTTTTTTCGCTTTATCACCACCGAAAGGAGGATTCAAGCGTTCAACTAGGCGCATGTATGCCCAAGGAGGAGTATTAGGCGAAAACCCTGAACTAATCTCTATCGTTGAAAAGATGATGTAACATTAGCATGATAATCTTTTAATTTATTATCAATTTAGTAGTAGGTGCTAAAGATGCCGACTCGGTTGAGAAAAACTAGGAAATTAAGAGGATCGAGGACTGTTGGCTATGGACAAGTAGGTCAGCATAGGAAGAGCGGCAGCAGGGGAGGAAAAGGCAAAGCTGGTCTTCATAAGCATAAATGGAGTTGGACTGTCAAATATGCACCGAATTACTTTGGAAGGGACGAGTTCAAGCCACCTAGAAGAACCATAGCAAAGAAATGGATCAATGTTAGTCAATTAAATGAAATATACGAGGGGTTATCGAAAATTGGTAAGATTAAGAAAAAGGATGGTAAAGCCTTGATAGACCTTACCGATCTAGGTTATGACAAGCTTCTTGGAGAAGGTGAAGTCAAACATCCTTACTATGTTATGGCAAAATCCTTCACAAAAAGTGCAAAGGATAAAATAGAAAAAGCTGGAGGAGTATTAGAAACAAGGTAAAGAAGATGAGTAGTTTCTCTTCTTTCATAAGAAATGTTTCTTCAATATTGCCAGAGGTCCCGAAGCCTCAAAGAAAATTGTCCTTAACTATGAGGCTGGTCTGGACAGCTCTAGCCTTAGCCATCTACCTTATCATGGCTGAAATTCCACTTTATGGAGTTGGAAAACCGGGCACAGACCCTTTAGCTTACTCAAGAATAATTTTTGCATCCAGCCAAGGCACTCTAATGGAACTTGGTATAGGTCCTATAGTAACAGCAGGCTTGATCACACAACTCCTCAAAGGAGCTGACATAATAAAGCTGGATTTCAAGAAGCCCGAGGATAGAGCTCTATTTACAGCCTCTACTAAGCTCTTGACTATAATTGTCATACTTATAGAAGCTCTTGGGTATGTGATAGGAGGCATCTATGGCAGAAATCTATCTTTCATGGCTATGAGCATAATAGTGATACAACTTTTCAGTGCTAGCGTTATGGTGATGCTCTTCGATGAACTCGTTCAAAAAGGCTGGGGCCTTGGTAGTGGTATAAGCCTATTCATAATGGCAGGCGTAGCCCAAAGAATAGTATGGGACCTTTTTAATCCTTTAACAGTGAACGTTGGTACTGAGCAAGTTCCAAAGATTGAACCTTTTGGCTTCTTTCCTTTTCTTATCGATGCTTTGCTCAGAGGATCGTTTAATGAAGTTATAATGAGGCCTGGAGCTCTTCCAAGCTTGATAGGTTTCATCATGACTATAGTGGTGATTCTTTTACTAATTTATGCTGAAGGAGTAAGAGTTGAAGTCCCCATAACATCATCGAAGTATAAAGGATTCTCTGGAGTCTATCCTATCAAATTGCTTTACGTATCAGTAGTTCCTGTGATATTGACTTCAGTGCTACTGACAAATATAATATTCTTCTCACAGTTCATTTGGTCCAATTATAATATCGATAATACCAATCCATGGCTTAACTGGATAGGAGTAGGAACCGTTGATCAATCAACAGGCAGTGTAACTTATCCAACAGGCGGTTTTGTCTATTACATAAATCCACCACACAGCTTAAGTGTAGCTATGGCAGATCCTTTGAGAGCCATTTCTTACGTAATTTTCATGGTAACCTTGGTTGTTATCTTCTCTAAGCTTTGGGTGGAGATAGGAGGATTGGCGCCCAAAGAAGTGGCAAAAAGTCTTATAGATTCGGAGGTTCAAGTGCCAGGCTTCAGAAGGGCAGAAGCATCGATAGGAGCAGTTCTAGCCAAATATATACCACCCATCACTATACTAGGTGGTCTTATCATAGGTCTCCTTGCATCTCTATCAGATCTTTTAGGAGTTTTTGGCTCTGGAACAGGAATATTATTGATGATAGGCATAATCATGCAGTACTACCAAATATTGGTAAAAGAGCAACTCGAGACTATGTCGCCTAGACTTGCTGGAATTTTGGGGAGAAAGTGACTAAGAAAAACATTTTAACTTAGCGAAACTTTCAATTGGTTGTTTCTATAAGGTGTTGTCATTGGCAAACATAAAGAGGGCTATAATGGTGGGCATTCCAGGAGTCGGTAAGACTACAGTTGTAAACAAAGTGGTAGAGATAATAAAGAAAAAGAACCTTGCTGTAGAATCTATCGTATTTGGCACGGTCATGTTCGAGGAAGCAAAGAAGCTTGGCATCAAGCATAGGGATGAGATGAGGAAGTTGCCAATAGAAGAGCAGAGAAAGCTTCAGATAGACGCTGCTGAGAAAATAGCAAAAATGGAGACAGATTTTTTGATTGTAGACACTCACCTTATGATCAATACAAAAGAGGGGTACTGGCCTGGCCTTCCCATTGAAGTATTGAGGGCTTTGTCACCTAGCAATATTATTCTGATAGAGGCCCTGCCTAATGAGATTGTCCAAAGGCGCATGAGAGACTCTGAGAGATATAGAGATTTAATTGATGAGGCAGAGGTTACCAAAGAGATAGAGATGGCGAGAAGTATGCTGAGTGCTACTGGAATAATCACTGGCGCCCCTATACTAATAGTTATGAATAGAGAGAATCACATAGAAGAGGCTGCTAACCAAATCTTAAAAGCCCTTGGTGTGATGTAAATGATAGAAGTTAACCCCATGCACACTTTATTGGTGGCATTTGTTGCAATAATGTTGAATCTGATTTCTAACTTAGCCACTCGTTTATTGACAGACGTAGATAGAGCACGAAGAATTCGTGCTGAGGTTAGAGCTTTTAGAAAAGAACTAAGGCAAGCCATACTCACCAAAAATAAGGCTAAGGAGGAAAAGCTAAGGAAAAGGGAAAAGCAGATGATGAGTTTGGAGATGAAAGTAAACACGCAAAGAATGAAGCCCATGCTCTTATTCTGGATTCCGTTCATAATCATCTATTACCTCCTTGCCATTTTTGTCGGTGGTTACAATACTGTAGTTGCCTTGTCGCCTATACCTTTAATACCCGTATCCCTTAGCCCCTTTATTCTAGTACAAGAGGTAGGATTGATCTGGTGGTATTTGATATCATCTTTGGCCTTTAATGGCATGATAACAAAGCTTCTTGGCACTGGCCTAGATTAGTAAAAAGTGGAGCGGATGAATGCTAAGAAAGAAGGCAAAAATATTGTAATTTGCATTTCAGGGATGGCAGGCTCTGGAAAGAGCACTCTAGCCAAGAGAATAGCTGAAAGATACGGTCTAGACTACTTTTCAGGTGGAGATGCTCTAAAGCAGTTAGCAATAGAAGAAGGTTATGAGCCAAAAGGCAATGGGTGGTGGGAGAGCAAGGAAGGTCTAAGATTCTTAGAAGAAAGGGAAAGAGACAAAAAATTCGATAGCAAGGTAGATGAAAAATTACTTAAGATGGCGAATAAAGGTGGAGTTGTACTTGACAGTTGGACGATGCCATGGCTCTTCAAAGGAGAGGCCTTCAAAATCTGGTTGAAAGCTTCTTTAGATGTTAGAGCTAAGAGAGCTGCAAAAAGAGATTCGATAAGAGTTAAAAAAATCACAAAAATCATCAAAGATAAAGATGAGAGGACTAGACAAATATACAAAACCCTTTACGGATTCGATTTTGGGGAAGATCTCTCCCCCTTTGATCTAGTGTTGAATACTGACAAGTTCGATCCTGATGATGTCTATGATACGATCTCAAAAGCCATTGACCTCTACATAAAAAATCGATTAAAGAAAAATATTAGCAAAAAGAGTTTTTAGTTTGGTTTAATGATCAAATCAAGGGAAAGCTCTTGCAAGATTTGATAATCATTGATGAAGATTTGACTGATGAGAATTATGGCTATTATCCTTATAAACGTCCCATAGAGGTTCTTTTAGATTATGGAATAATTCTTCTTGACAAGCCTTCAGGACCTACTAGCCATGAAGTAGTATCGTGGGTGAGGAAGATGCTAGGAGTGGATAAAGCGGGGCACAGTGGTACTCTCGATCCTCCTGTAACTGGTTTATTGCCAGTGGGTTTAGGAGAGGCAACTAAAGCCTTATCACTACTTTTGCTTGGGTCTAAAGAGTATTATGCTGTTGCAAGAACTCATGATCCTGTGAGTGAAACCAAGCTAAAAAGCGTTCTATCTGAATTCATTGGAGAAATTTATCAAAGACCTCCTCAAAGATCCTCTGTCAAAAGGGAAATAAGGACTCGTGAGATTTATGATCTAGAATTGTTAGAGCAAAAGGGTAAGCTAATCCTTTTAAGAGTTCTTTGTCAAGCTGGGACTTATGTGAGAAAGCTCATCTATGATATAGGGGAAGTCTTAGGGTGTGGTGCTACTATGATAGAGTTAAGAAGGACAAAAGTTAGCAATTTAAGCGAATCGAATGGATTAGTAAGGCTTCATGATCTATTAGACGCTGTTTATGAATGGAAAGATGAAGGTAAAAAGGATAAGATTAGGCAGTTGATAAAGCCTATAGAGTTCGCAACATCCTCTATCAAATCAGTAGTAATTCGTGATTCTGCAGTTGATGCCATATGCCATGGGGCAAAGTTGGCAGTACCTGGAATATTGCAATTATCTCCTGATATTGTGAAAGGAGATATTGTTTGCCTCTACACTTTGAAAAAAGAATTAGTAGCTATAGGAGAGGCTTTGATGTCAACAAAGGAGATAAAGGAAGTTGAGAGAGGCATCGCTTTTGCAATAAAGCGCGTAATAATGAAAGCAGGAACTTATCCTAGATTATGGCACTCTAAAAAATCATCTAATACTATTGAAGAATCAAAGGAGTAGTCGCTTCAATCCATCCTCAAGTGATACCTTTGCTTTAAACTTTAGGGTTCTCCTTGCTTTTTCTACATCTGCATAACTGTGCCTTATATCTCCCTTCCTTGGTTCAACATACGTAGGTCTAAGATTGTTCTTTCCTTTAAGTTCAAGAATAGTTTGAGCCAACTCATTAATAGTAGTAGGCTTTCCTGTTGCTATGTTAAAGACTTCTCCAATACCATCTTTGCTCTTTAAAGCTATGAGGCTTGCCTCTACAACATCGCTAATGTAAATAAAATCCCTTGTCTGTAAACCATCGCCAAATATCACCAAAGGTTTATCCTTCTTTAGATTATCAATGAAATTTATTATTACACCACTATATTGGTTATTTCTCTGCCTTGGTCCATAGACATTGAAGTATCTCAAACATATAGTTTCCAATCCATAAATCTTATGAAAGGCTTTGCAATAATATTATCCAGAGAGCTTAGAGACCGCATAAGGAGACATTGGCTTAGGTTGAAAATCTTCTCTTAGGGGAGGTCTTGAATCTCCATAGACAGATGCTGATGATGCGAATACAAAGCGTTTCACCCCTTCTTTTACACTTAAATTTAATAGATTTAAAGTACCATTTACGTTAACATCATTTGTCTTTATAGGATTCCTTATAGATTCCTCTACGCTACTGATGGCTGCTTCGTGAATGACAGCTTCTACTCCTTTTAATGCTTTTCTTATAACCTTTTTTTCTCTTATATCACCTTCTATCAGTTGGAAACTTTTATTCTTTAAATGATGCTTTATGTTAACAATTCTACCTGTAGACAAATTGTCCAAAACAGTTACTTCAAAGCCTTCCTGAAGTAGTTTATCTACCAAATGACTCCCTATAAAGCCTGCTCCACCAGTTACCAGAATTCTTGAATATTCCATCGAAGCTCACAATTCTTTATTGCTTTATAGAATTGGAGTTAAAATAGTTATCATGAATTCAAAACATGTACCCTTATACTAGGTG
>JARVKD010000014.1:0-13436 GCA_029775875.1 Nitrososphaeria archaeon | reverse complement strand
ATATTTTACTTTAAATAAAAAGATAAGTATTGATCAACATAGAGTCGCTTAGATTGAAGGCATACCCATCAGTTTCCGTTGTAGTCTTAACCAAGAACTCTGCTAGAACGCTAAACGATTGCTTAGACGCTATAATCAAAAGCGAATTTAAGCCCAAGAAGGTTATAATTGTTGATGGTGGCTCAACCGATAATACTCTAGGCATTGCAAGAAAATTCAAGGTTAATTTAATACTAAGCGATGAAGGAAAGGGTTTGGGCTATGCAAGAGATATTGGATGGAGAGCCGCCTCTAGCGATTATGTATTATTCGTTGATTCTGATGTTATGCTTAAAGAGGATTTCATTCAAATTGCCATGAACATCATGGAGAAGGATAAGGCTTTAGGTGCTTTGGCAGGAAAGCTTGAGCCCATATGTCATGGCAAGGATATCGTGAGCTTATGGATGATGCGCAATCTTTCTATAACCCTTCATAAGAATGCACCCTTTTACCCAAGATATGAACCAGAATCCCTTCACACCGCTGTAACCATGTTTAGGTGCAGGGCTTTGGAGAAAGTTGGAGGTTTTGATCACGATATGAGACTGGCTCTAGAGGACTGGACTATAAGCTACAGGTTGTTGTCATCGAATTATAAGTTAGCATATATCAACAACTTTTCAAAGCATTTAGAAACACCAAACAGGTTCAGGAAGATGAACATAAGGTATGGTCGATCTAGAGTTCATTGCAAACGTAAAGGATACCCCATAACAGTATTTCCATTAAGATTAAAGCTTGCATCTTTGTGCATTATCTTTCCTATGGCTATTTTTCCTTTTGCTTCATACTTCATCTATAAACATAATATGCTCAATAGAGACATCCCGTTCAAGGTTCAGATTAAGTTGGGTATGATAGAAGTTTGGAGATTGATGTTAAGAGCTTTCGGAGCATGGTTAGAACTTCTAGGTGTTTGATTTTTGGGCCAGCAAACCAAGAACTCAGCTACAGTACTAACGAAAAACTCCGAGAGGAGTTTACGGGAATTCATTGAAAGTCTCATTGGAATCGTTGATAATCGTAATTGATGGTTACTCTACCGACGGGATTGTGGGAATTGTTAGATGATCGCAATAGCCATAATTTAAAAGTATTTTTATTTTGCCACTTCTTTTAACGCTTCAAGTTCCTTATCTATGACTTGACTCCATGTGAATTTTTTGGCATATTCTCTATTAGCTTCACCTAGTTTTTGCCTTATTTCATCATTTTTTATGAGTTCTTGGACTTCAGTAGCAAATTGTTGATAGTTAAACATAGGCGCCAACCTTACACCAATAGAGCCCCCGAAGACCTCCCTTATTGTTGGTATATCCCAAGCTACTACAGGAAGACCTAGACTCATAGATTCGGCCACAGCTATGCCCCAACCTTCTACATGGCTCGGGAAAACGAAGATTTTGCTTTTGCTCATGATTTCGTAAAGTGTTTTAAAATCGACGCTACCCATGTATACTATGTTTTTGACTCCCATTGATTCAATCTTAGCAAACCAAGCATTTGCTAGTAAAGTTGTTATGCCAATAAAAACAAGCTTGGAATCTGGAAATTTCTCGGTAACTTTCGACCATATAATTGGTAGATCGAAGATGCCTTTTTCTTCTGCCATCCGCCCTACGAAGCATGCATCGTAAATCTTCTTTTGTCCAAGATATTTTTGCAGATCGTGCCAATCAATCCCTACTCCACAGATTCTAATCTTGTTCCCCTCTATTCCTAAACTAAGAAGTTGCTGGTAAGAGAATGTGGATACAGTGATAACCAAGCTCGCCTTGTGTAGCGATTTCTTAAACATGATCAGATCAAGCCATCTAAAGGGGCTTATTTTGTGAGGCCTCTTCAGTGCAAGTTCGTCTGGAGTGAGATGATGGTAAGTCGTTACCAATGGCTTCTTTGATATGAGTTTAAGTATGTATGAAGCGATGCAATTAAGTCTATGAGTGCCAGGAATGATGAGAGTATTGTATTTGTACTTTCGATCGAGACGGAGGGTTTTCAAAACTATTCTGATAGCACAAAGATAGTACCAAAAACGCTTAGGACTGTGTTTCCACAATCGGATAATATGGAGTGTTGTGTATCTTAAGGGAATTCTTTGTTTATCGCCAATTACTAAATGAACTTCAACTCCCCTCTTCACCAACTCTTCAACTACCTTAAAGAATCTTACAACGCCCCCACCTACTGGCTCTTTCTCATTGTTACCATCCCAATCTACAGCTAAGTAAAGTACTCTGAACAAAACCATCGACTCGCCCTGTCACATTCTGCTTAAGAAGGTAATTAGTTTTTGCCCAAACACTCCCCATATATTCTTAAGTATCCCTCAGTAGCATGTTTCCAATCATACTGTCTTTTCACATTTTCCTTTGCTTTATCTGTTATAGATTTGCGAAGCCCCTCGTCTTGCAGCAATTGCTTTATTAATTTTGAAAGTTCAACATGATTCCCCGCCTCAAACAAGAGCCCGTTTACCCCATCTTCGATCAGCTCTGTAATCCCTCCTATCCTTGATGCTATAACAGCAGTGCCAGATGCAAAGGCCTCCAAAATTACTGTGGGCAAACCTTCCATCAGACTAGGCACAACTAACAATTCTGATGACGCTATAAGCCTTATAGCTTCTTGCCAAGGCCTGCCATAAACTGTTATTAGTTCATAATCTTGGGAGAGTAGAAAAGCCTTCATCAGGACATCGTATCCTTTCTCTTTCGTCCTCCTTCCTACGTAGACTACTCTTCTCGGCTTTCTCTCTACACCCTTGCATATTTCCTCAATTTTTGCTGTGTCAACAGCATTCGGTACAAAATCTACATCGAAACCCATCTTGCGATAAGTATCTGCGGTATCCTTACTTATACAGGTGATGCGATCCGCCCAGCGCAAGGCTTTCTTCTCATATAACTTCATCATTTTTCCCAAAGTTCTACCATGCAAGAGCTCGATCTGGGACGAATAGTAACCATGAATGGATAGCACCTTTTTACCCTTCATAGTCCTTGTTGGGATCATGCTGGGCAAGTTATGGGCATGGATAATGTCTGCTCTCTCTCTATTCAGACATGCAAACAATGCCCAACTCAGGTTTTTAAGATTCTTGATGGGAATATACGGTGTGTTGTTTGTGGATACGACTGAGACCTCATATCCCCGTTCCATCAGCTTCTCTGAAAGGACTTCAACGTGCCTACCTATGCCAGATGTGCCACCAAAGGTAGGAGAAACGAGCTTAACCCTCATTTGGCGTCATTCTTTGTCTATGAACTCATCAGGGCTTGGCGGCTCAGGCTTCAAACCTTTCCTCTTCCTTACTTCCGCTATCAATGTTGTTAGCATGCTCGATGGTACAGGGCTCCACATCTTAAAGTGAGTAGACCATAAAGCCTTCCCAGCAGTAGCGCCCCTCATAACCTCACTCAAGTCAAAAGTCTCTGCAGCTGGTATCTCTCCCACAATAACTGTTGTGAACTCTTTCTGGTCTATTGTTAGGATTCTACCTCTCTTGGAAGAGATGACGCTAACTATTTGACCTACTAGTTCTGTTGGAGCTTTTGCTTCTATGCCTAATACTGGTTCAAGTAAAACAGGATCAGCTAGCAATAAAGCACCAAGCAAAGATCGCCTTGAGGCTGGCATCAATTGAGCGTATGTGCGATGGGCAGGATCGCTATGAAATTCAGCATGGTGCAATATAGCCTTTATTCCTCTGCAATACTCATAAGCCAAAGGTCCGTTCTCCATAACATCCATGAAACCAGACCTTATCATATCTATGGACTCTTGCATATACTGAACGCCTTTTGTCGCATCTATGAGAATATTGCCCCTGTTGTCTATGGTTACCACATTTCTTGCTTCTTCTGCGTCCCATCCCTTGTCTCTCAATATTTTTGCTATAGATTTTCTATCAAGGCCTTCATGAATGGTACCATTTCTAATCAGTTCTACTATATCTCCTTGTAATGGCTCGACTCTCATAAAGATTCTGTTGTGCTTGTTAGGAGACTTCGCCATGACAGGTCCAGCTTTGCCTCTTATAGTTTCTCTATAATTGATAAGAGGTTTAGAAGTTATTATCTCTAAGCCTTGCTGTTGGATCATAGTGGTGGCTATTTCTAAATGCAATACTCCCATCCCTGACATGAGCATCTCACCAGTCTCTTCGTTGATCCTAACGATAAGGTTTGGATCTTCGATGCTAAGCTTTCTAAGAGAATCCACTAGTTTAGGTAAATCTCTAGGATACTTCGACTCTACAGCTATCGTTACTACAGGCTCTGAAACATACTTTATCTGTTCAAAAGGAACTATGCCCTTTACGGACGATATCGTCTCACCAGCCCTTGCATGTTCCAAGCCTAGCAAAGCCGGGATATTACCTGCTGTCAAGCTTCCAACTATCTCTCTAAATGGTCCCATGAACATATTGACAGATTGTACTCTCCCCTCTCTTTTAGCTTCCAATAAGTAGACAGTATCACCATCACTAATACTACCTGAAAAAAGTCTGCCTACAGCTACCACTCCTGCCTGTGGGTCTACTATAACGTTCGTGATCATCATAACTTTGGGTCCGTTTTCATCACAGGATAGAAGGGATTTTCCTACTTCTGAATCTAGATCTCCCTTCCAAATCCTCGGGATACGATACTTTTGGGCAAAATGGGGTGGAGGATGATGTTCTATGACCATGGACAAGACTGCTTCATGCAAAGGAAGCTTTTCGGCTAATTCAGCCTCAGTACCTTCATTGTAAGCTTTTACTATGTCGCTAAATTTAACTCCTTTTTGCTGAGCTATCATAAAGTTGAAGCCCCATCGATCCTTTGCAGAACCAAAAGCCACTGAATTACGAGGTATGCTAACCTTCCAAATTTCCTTGAATTCAGGCTCAGCATAAATGTCGATCAGTTGGTTAAAGTCATTCACTATGTTTGCTAACCAGTTCTGCATCTTCTCTGGAGTTAAGCGAAGCTCTTTGATCAAGCGATCTATCTTATTTATGTATAAAACAGGGCGGACTCTTTCTTCTAAAGCCTGTCGAGTAACAGTCTCCGTCTGAGTCATTACTCCTTCCACAGCGTCTATTACCACAACACAACCATCTATCGCTCTAAGACTTCTAGTTACTTTTCCTGTAAAGTCTATGTGCCCGGGAGTATCTATCAAGTTTATCACGTAAGGCGTATTCTTGTACTCGTAATACAGAGTAACGTTGGCAGCCTTGATGGTCATCTGCCTTTGTTGCTCAAGATCCATGTAATCTAAAGCCAAAGCCTGACCTGCCACCGAAGGACTTAACATACCACAAGCAGCAAGCAAACTATCACTCATCGTGGTCTTTCCATGGTCGACATGGGCAATTATGCCTATATTCCTAATCTGATCTTTGTTCCTTATGATTTTCAAGGCTTCAGCAGTTGTTTTATATCTTGGCAAAGTTCATCACTTACTTTGATACAAGTTACGCTCCGCGCTTTGCTATCATATTTAAGTCTTTATCTATTCTACTTAAGTCTTTTTGATGCCTATAATGTTGCTATTCTATATTATAGATATAGGAGTGGATTGCCCTAGATGCAAAAATGAATTGCTAATACTGTATGTGTATGCTAAGTCTAGTAATAGAGATACGAAGAGAAATAGAGCAGGACTGACTGCCTTAGATTATGCTTTCTGTCAAAACTGTAAAAAATTCTATAGTATAAAGGTAACAGAGGCTTAGTATGAGTTTTTAAAAATCACTCGATATTAGCATGACGCTTTCCTAGTTCCTCTTCACTTATTTTGAGCTTACTCATCATCACAGGGATCATGGCATCTAGTAGAATCATGCAAGTATCTTCGAAGAGGGTACCAAGAGGGGCAAGAGGTTCATGAAGACCTAGTATCTGTCTTGCAAAGTAATCTCTACCATTCGCCTCTTTAGTTGGCATGATCCTACCTTTAACCTGAAGAACGTAATCTGATAGCTTTCCTAAGGATGAATCCGGGTAGGAAGTAATGCCCATTATGGTTGCACCTACACGCTTTGCAGCCTCTACCGCGGTTATGACAAGCTTTGTGGAGCCTGAGCCTGAAATCGCTATTACGAGATCATCTTTGCTCACAGAGGGCATGAGGGTCTCCCCCAAAATGTGGACTTTGTAACCAAGGTGAAGAAGCCTCAAGGCAAAGGCTCTTCCTACCAAGCCACTTCTACCTGCACCCATGATGAATATTTCCTTATCGCGCCGCGATAATAAAAGTTCTATGCACTTGCCCACTTCTTCCTCAGATACATCTGAGAGGTTCTTACTCACTATTTCTATAAGAACTGAGGAACTTTTTTTGACATCTGAACCAATCAAGCGCTCTAAAGCCCCCACAATTATGTTTTAAAACCATATATAGAAAAACTTTTGCTAATTTGAGAGTTTGGCTTGTCTGTCTAACCCTTCATTATCGTATATAAAAATCATTGAATTTTCTCTATTTCGAACCCAAGCCTATCAGATAAAGTTGAGAGAAAAAAAGATACAGTTTCATCTATAGTGCATGAAGAAGTAAGAGATGCAGCAGTAGAGTGTCCCCCACCTTTTCCTTTAAGAATAGTGGCTAATTTCTGGGCTATGTCTATTCCTAAGTGCACGTTTGTATTCGAGTAAAAAGATTGAGTAGAACGCAAACTACCTCTCACTTCGTCTCCGCGACCTCCTAAGGCGAAAGCCACGTCTGCACCCAGATTTAAAATAGAATTGGCAACAGATGCTTGGAAAGAGCTAACATTTGTTATGGCTATAATCCAATCTTTTGCTCTGTAAGCTGCCAATCTTTTTATGGCTTTTATACGGGCTATAATTTCAGGAATACTCCGAGGCATTTCGAGTAACTCTTTAGAAAAAGTCAAAGAAGCACTTTTGCATAGCTCCGCCACAATCTTAATTGTTCTACAATCGGCTATAGTCAAGTGCTGTGAATCGAATAGTATCCCTGTGAGAAGCGCTTGGGCTACTTCCTGTGTCAATTTGACCTTTTTTGCCTTAAAGATTTCGTAGACGATTTCGGCACATGAAGATGCTTTTTCATCGATTAATAGAAGGTCTGCTATGGACTTTATGGATTTTGTCAAAGGATGATGGTCTATGAATACTTTTGTAGACTTTGAGGATTTAAGTTCATCGCCCCAACCTTCCAAGAGCGATATGTCTCCTGTATCGACAACTACTATCAAATCTGCTTCTGAAATGTTTGGGGACTCTGTTAGGTCTACTCTGAAATTGTCTTGAACTCTCTTTGTAAGTTTGCTGAGCCCTTTAGGTGAAGCAACGCTAACACTAACTCTAGGACTTATTTGTTTAAGAAAGGACGTAACAGCATAGGCTGAGCAGTATGCATCTACATCTGCATTTCTATGGCAGAGAACAATAGCGTATCTTAACCTTTTCGTTTCGATTAAAGGGAACTTTCTGAGCTTTGTTGATGGTATCATTTTCATGATGGAGGTTTGGAGCGTAGAGCATCATCTATCTTGACCTGTAGCTCTTTTACACTCTCTCTTACTCTCGTCTCTTGCTTAGCCAATACCAAAGATCTAGTATTGGCTATCTCTCTTCTTTCTTCAAGCTCTTTTAGCATATCGTCTCTTTTGACCTTTATCAGTATTGACCCAGCATACTTGTAGACGGTATTTTCAGGATCGATTTTTTTCAATTCGTTGATGGCTCTATCTATCTCGGCCATTTCTAACTCCACCTGTTGCTTCTGAACCAGTATGGCTTGAAGGCTTTGCTGTAATTGGTCGAACCTTGCCAGTTGCTCTCTTAGCCAAGGAGGAATTTCTTCTCTACTCATGCCAACCACTCTTGATCGCTATTAACCACATAATATCAATACACATAAATAAGTTGCGCTGATTCGATTGTAAAAGAGTTGATGGATGAGCTTTTAAGCACATTTATACAAAAAGCTAATTTACTATCAAAATGGAAATTATGTGAATAGAGATGCCCAAGATAGGGGTTGTTGGAGTCGGAGGATGGGGGAAGAATCATCTAAGAGTGCTAAACGATTTAGGTGCCCTATCATGCTTTTGTGATATAGACGAGGTCAAGATAAAGATATTCGAAGAAAGATATCAGGTTAAAGGTTACAAAAGATTGGATGATATGCTGAAAAGTGAAAAGTTAGACGCAGTTACTATATGCACACCAAGCTCTACCCATTATGAGATCGCTGAAAAAACGATGAAATCTGGCCTTGACACATTCGTAGAGAAGCCCCTAACTTACAAATCCATAGAGGGTGAGAGATTAGTTGAGTTGGCTAAGGAAAAGAATGTGATATTGACCGTTGGCTTTATAGAACGCTTTAACCCAGCAATCATAGAGTTAAAGAATTTACTGAAAAGTGGGAAGCTTGGCGAACCTTTACTTTTGGAATTGCATAGAGAGAATGTCTGGACGGGAAAGATTAAAGACGTGGGAGTGATAATGGATACAGCTGTTCACGATATAGATACTGCTAGATGGATCTTTGAAGAGGAGCCAAAATTGACCTTTGCAAGGACGGGTAAGGTTCTAAATGAACATGAAGGTCCTGATTTTGCTGCTATAACTCTAGGATTCAGTAACCAAAAGACTGCTTTTATAGTCGCAAACTGGCTGACACCCAAAAAAATCAGAGAGCTTGAAGTTGTTTGCATAAGAGGTATAGTCACTATAGACTTCATAACACAAGAGTTGAGGATAGACAGCGATGAAGGTACAATAATTCCAAGAAAGAAGTGGGAGGAGCCCCTTCTCATTGAGCTTAAAGATTTTATAAGGTGCATAAAAGAGAGAAGCGAACCCTTAGTCACAGGACTGGATGGAGTGAATGTAACAAAGATAGTGGAAGCTTCTATGATCTCACATGAAACAGGCTCTCCTATATACTTGAATCTTTGATAATCTTAATTAAGTTTAAAACATATTAAAGAATACCCATAATCTATGGGCAAGTCTTCTGAAGGTTTCAAAACCATTAACCATATTGGAAAGAATGTTAAGCTTGGAAAGAATGTCAAGATTTGGAACTTTACATACATAGGAGATAGTACAGAGATAGGAGACAATGTGGTAATAGGGTCTCTCTCACACATAGATTATAAAGTCAAGATAGGCAAAAATTGTAAGATAGAGGGCAATGTCTACATACCTCCTTTGACTGTGATAGGTGATAATGTGTTCATAGGACCTGGTGCTATATTTACTAATGATCCATATCCTCCAAGCAAAAGGCTTTCTGGCATATTGGTAGAGAATGGGGCAGTAATAGGCGCCGGCTCCATAATAAAAGCAGGAGTGAAAATAGGGAAGAATAGCGTAGTAGCCATGGGTTCTGTGGTGACTGAGGATGTGCCTCAAGGTACTGTGGTGATGGGCGTACCAGCAAAGCGTGTCTATTCACGAGATGAATATGACAGGAAAAGAAAGGATTGGGAGAAGAGTCTATGATCATTAGTTAAGACGATAACTTCCTTTTCATGTAAAGATCTCTCAATTTTATCATTATTATAATCCATAGGAAAGCTAGAGTTGCAGATGATGCAACTTTGAGCAGTGAATTGAGAAAAATGGACGCATAATCGGTTCTTCCAGGGAATATGTTGATAGGTACAATCAAATAGAATATTATGTATAACCCTAAAAAAATAAGAAGCCAAGCAAATCCAATTATCCCCATCAAAGGAAGAAGCCTTAATTTCAAACTAAATTCCCCATGGTGTCAGCAAAGTTGTCATTACAGCAAGAAAGGCTGAAAAGGCTGAAAGTTTAAGAATGTTCGATACTACGTCCCTTTCAGATAAGGGACCCTCTGCAAGTATCATTCTCACCAAAGTTATCGGTGCTGAAATTTCTTTGGATGCGGCGAGCTGTCCGTTTGAAAGAAGAATAGTCGGCCTTGTCTTTATGGATCTATGCTCTACTAGTCTTTTTACGCTCGATAAGATGAAGAAAGAGTTCAATATGGCAGGAAGGATGGATATTATTGCTACAACTTCAACCCTGCCTACTATCGCTATTGCACAAAACATAGCACCTAAAGCCAGACTGCCAGAGTCCCCTGGGAATATCTTTGAGGGATATCTATGAAATATGAAAAAGGCAAGAGACGATCCTATCAATGGCAAAGTTGCCATCATTATATTATAATCTGCCCTTAATATTAGAGAAAACACTAAAGGTATAGTTGCTATTATCATGAAGCCACTCAATGCACCATTTAAAACGTCCATCATATTCGTAGCGTTTGATACTATTGGTACAGCTGCCAAAACAAGTATAGGATAAACGTAATAGAGCCTAACACTACCAAAAATAGGGAATATGGGAAAAGGAACATAAATTTCTCCATAAATATCCAAAAGAAGGATGGGCAGACTTGCCAAGATAAGCAAAACAGGCTTAATAATGCCATTTTTCAATTTCCATTTATCATCAATAAGGCCTATTACCCCTGCTATCATCGTTACTAAGGCTATGGATAATATTCTTAAGTCTCCATAAATAAAGTATAGGAACAACTCAACAATTAAAATGGATGAAAAAATAGCAGGCCCTCCTGGCCATGCTACCTTTGGTCTGCTTAACTTGTGATAATCTTCAGCTACCAACCCTCTTTTCGGTAGGGTTTTGACCAAGGCAAGTGTAAATAAATAAGTAAGAGAGAAGGTTACAGCAAAAACAATAGAAGCAAGTACTATCAAATCATATGGTATGGCCATGTCAAAGCAGTTCAATGGAGATGGATTTAAGCATAAGGCTTTAAAAAGTTACTTTCAGCAATTTTTATTAGATTTGAAATTAATAGAAATCAACAAAGGAGGACAATGACCCTGTGTCTAGTCTACAAAGATTAAGAGCTTACGCAAAAGAATTATGTGAAATAGCCGTTAAAAGCGGGGCAAGTAATGCAAAGCCCATTAGGGCTAAACAAGTAATAGTTGACGAAAGAGTACTATTGAAATGCAGATATCCTCCATGCAATTGGTACGGGCAGTGTTTAATGTGCCCTCCCTTTACCCCATCACCACAAGAGTTTTCTAGATACCTTCAGAAATACAGATACGCATTAATCATTCAGTATGAGTTTCCTTACCCACATGAGTTAGCCACAAAGATAAAGGGCAATGGTATAACTCTACCCGATTTGTTTAGAGAGATGGGGCATAAATTGGAAAACTCAATAGATATGGCTTGGAAGGAGCTACACAAAATAGTTACACTTATTGAAAGAGAGGCTTTCAATCAAGGATACTATTTTGCCACAGGTCTGATAGCAACTTCTTGCAGGTTATGTGAAAAATGTAACCCAAATATGCCTTGCAAGCATCCTTATGAGGCTAGACCCAGTATGGAGTCAGTTGGAATAGATGTTTATACTACTGCGAAGAAAGCTGGATTAGAAGCCACATTTGCGCCTCGTGACAAGATAACTCTAACCGGTCTAGTTCTCTTAGATTAAATCCTCATCTAAAAGCTCAAAGTTATATATATCGTATTTGTAACAACAGTTGAGAGTCGATGAAGATAAGCGAATTAAGAGACGGTATGAGGAAGGTTGATGTCGAGGGCATTATCTCAGAGATCCCTGAACCAAGGACTGTTACATTAAGAACTGGACAACAGGCAAGAGTTGCAGACTGCATCTTGCAAGACGCTTCAGGCACAGTAAAGTTGTCACTTTGGGACGATGACATAGACAAAGTTCAGGTAGGTTCTAGGGTAAGGATAGAGAATGGTTACACTAATAGCTTCAGAGGAGAATTGAGGCTGAACGTAGGAAGATACGGGAGGCTCGTTACCCTAGAATAATGCACGTTTCTAGACATTGAATATCATTCTGTAGATGCCATAAATCCACATTTTTCTTTTAGCATAAGCTTAGCTATTACGCTTCCTCTGGTATTTTTTCATCTATCATTTGGGTGAGAGACTTAGGAAGCTCAGGAAAAATCTCCCTTACTCTTTGTTCAGCCACTGCCGAGGCTTCAGAGATGATCTTTTCTGCGTCTTCATTTACAGCTTCAAAGCCTATGCTTTCTGCACTGGTTTGGCTAGCGCTCACGATGATTTCGCCAAGTATGCTACCTATCTCTTCGATCTCCTTTTCAGCTTCGGGGGCTATTTTCGATAGTTCTGATCCGATATTTCTTGTCACAGAAATGGCTGGACTTAATGTAAGGGTTACATCACCTAATTCCTTCACAGTATCTAGCCTTAACATTATCTGCTCTAAAGCGAGCTTGGCTTGTGTGACCATCTTATTTATTTTCCTGACTTCTGCAAGCTCGTTCGCAAATATGGATGCATGCTGTAAATCTTGTTTTTGAATAGCCGAAACAATGTCGTTGAAGATTTTTAATCCTTTATCCCTAAGCCTAATGCAGGCAGAGTCGAGCTTATTCACCTGAATTTGAATCTGTTTTATGGCATTCTCTATCATGGGCTTTAAAAACGCTTTAGATTTGAGAGCATCTCCTACCTTTTCTCGAAAACCTTCAGGCTCCTTCTTTGCCCATTTTTTTATAAAGTTAGTCATTTCTGAGCCTAAATTATTATAGTCAGGAACTTTATATGTTCAAGATAAAGATAATTTTAACGAATGGTAAAAATATTTTAGAGCTGGAGCCAAGGATGATTAGCATCAGTAAATTAGTATGATGACCATGACCCATAATGGTATTGCAACGATGGCCCAAATCCCTTTGCTCCATACGAATACTTTATGCCCATCCATAGGCGGGAAAGGTATCAAATTAAAGGCTGCCAAGAAAAGATTGATGAAAAATCCTAAAGATCCTATATCATACAACAGTCCATTGAAAAAGGTGAGCAAAAAGAAGATTACTGCAAGGAGAACATTTGCGAGGGGGCCTGAGAGAGATATTATTCCGTTCTCCCTTTTGGTTATACCAGCGCCTAAACCGAATGAAGCTGGTGTAATATAAACTGCTCCAGGGGCTGCAAATACGACTCCCAGAAAAAATGCGAAGAATAGAGCAAGTATTAACCCTAAGGGCCACATCCTAAACTCTGCTAAGCATCCATATCTTTGGGCTACAAATTTATGAGTTAGTTCATGCCCAACGAATCCAACGCCTATTGTCAATAGAGAGATCATGAATACTTGTAGGAAAGGTCCTAAGTAATTGATATTGAATGGCCCCGATATGGCTACAGAGAAAGCCAGTCCAAGTACAAGCCAAGCAATTATAATGTGCTGGACCTCTGTCCAGCTAAAAGTTCTTTTTCTCTCAAAAGACATTTTGATCAAAGCCACCTATAAAATAGGCGTTTAAAGCTCTTTCTAATCTTCAAATATTGAGTGGAGGAGTATCAAACTTCTTCAACGTTTCGTGAATTTTC
>JARVKD010000013.1 GCA_029775875.1 Nitrososphaeria archaeon | reverse complement strand
GAGTGCTCGTTGTGTTAATGCTATGATAATATCACAAATTTACAAAGATCAAGAATAAAGTATCTTATTTGTTTTAGGAAATTCTAAGAATCGGCAAAGTCAAAACCGATGAGCATAAAAGATTTAAGAGTTAGCATGAAACGGAACAAGTTAGGATAAGTATTATGAGTTCATGTCAAGAAAAACTCATTTTATGCTAAACTACCATTAACTAGATCAAGAATAATAAATGATTTAGTGCATGTTCATCCTTATGCTTGTAATTTGACTTTTAGCCTTTGGTTTCTCTAACAAATTCGTCAAAAACGGATTTTACTCTTTCAGTCGCCAATCCGCTCCCTTCAACTCCTTGCTCTGTTACCTTTATCTTGTCCATGACAATTATGGATCTTATATCCTCTCTTAACTTGACCAACCCTGGGAAGACTTTGTTCAGTCTATCAGCAAGAGCTTTCAGATCGAAGGGCTTCTCTACTAACCTTATCTCTTTTATGAAATCGCTGTTAAGGACCATTTTGTAGACTTTATCGCCAGCCCCTAATACATTATCCAGTATGATGTTAAGCTTCTCATCTATACCAACTAGATCCCCCTCGTATGTTCTGCCTTCAGACGTCTCTACAGAGACCTTTCTTCCTATCATCGCAACAAGCTCTTCACTGAACCTCTTGTAGGCTATGGATGACAGTTTGCTCCCCCTTTTTGTTATAATTTATGTAAATAAAAACTATATGGAAGAAGTTAGCAGTATTATAAAAACAGGATTTGTTATATCAAATAAGACTACTCGATCAAAAAGCATACTTATCTTGCTAAAATAGTCGGAACTATTCGAAGAATCGACCCAATTCCTCAGCCTTTTCAAAAAGGCTGAGCCAGTCCACAAATCCTACTCTCTTTGGATACTCTCCCTTCATCACTTTGATGATTTCTTCAGCAACGTCTTTCGCATCCCTACCAGTGGTATCGAACTCAGCCACTTTATCCTTACCAAATCTCTTCAAAGCTTCATAAGCACATACTCCTAATATCTCTGATGCAACGTTGTTCTTGATCTTCTCAACACTGTAATTCCTTGATTTAAACCTCCTTTCAAGCTCAAAGGGTGAACATCTCAATATAGCGACAAACCTTATTTCTCTTTTAGAAAAGATAGATGGCAATAGGTGTCCTGCTACAACTACCTTTTTCCCTTTCATGGCTTTTCTTGCATATTTTCTTAATAAATTTAAGTCTGCGATGAATCCGTGCTCATCCTCACCTATTATAGCATCCTTCTCTATGGCGATTTGATTCAAGTCTAAAAAATCCCAATCTAGCAGTTTAGCTATTAGGCTACCAACAGTCTTCTTTCCTGTTCCAGGGTTGCCTGTTATGCCTATTACATCTTGGGAATCTCTCATCTATAAATCATTCAGGGTAATGAGCTTGAGCTTTCGTTGGCGTGAACTCTATGACCAATGCTTGACCACACTTATTGCACTTTGCTTGAAGGTAAACAGTATGAGGAGAGGAGCCTTTAGTGTTCAAGTCTTGGTTTATGGTTATCTTTTCACTTTTGCAAACAGGGCAGGCCAACATGGCAGATCATAACCCATTTAATTTTGGAAGATGTAAACTTTTCGTTAAAGATATCATGAGATAAGTCTTCATTTAATCTCTTCCCCAAGCTCCTTAGCCAATTCTAAAAGAAGCTTTCTTTGCTTTTCTGTCAAGTTCGTTGGAGTTTTTACTGTCACTCTGACCAGTTCATCCCCTCTACCGAAGCCTCTTATTTTTGGCATTCCTTTACCTTTTAGCCTGAATATAGTTCCACTCTGAGTGCCTGGAGGTATTCTGAGTTTAGCTCTCTCATTTATGGATGGTACCTCTATCTCTGAGCCTAGTGCTGCTTGAGTGAAGCCTATCTGAGCATCGTAGAATAAATCATCGCCATCTCTTTTTAGGACCTTGTGAGGTTTGACAGTTATGACTACATATAAATCTCCAGGCTTTGCTCCTTCAACGCTTGCTTCACCCTCCCCTCTTAGCCTTAGACTATAGCCTGTATCAACACCAGCAGGAACATCTATTCTTATCTTTCTGTAGCGCTTGACTATCCCACTACCATGGCATTCTTTGCACGGATTCTCTATTACTGTCTTTCTACCATTGCATTTATCACAAGTCGTTATCTGAACGAACCTTGTAAAGCCTGATGTTCGAGTGTATTGTATTTGACCTGTGCCATGGCACTTAGGGCAAGTTTTAGGCTCTGTCCCTGGTCTTGCCCCTGTTCCTTTACATACATCACATTTTTCATTACGGGGAACTTCTATCTCAGTCTTTACACCTTTAAATGCATCTTCTAAACTTATTTCAAGATCGTATCTTAAATCGTATCCTCTCTCAGAAGTATGTTCACGTCTTCCAAAGAACATATCGAATATACTGTCAAAGCCACCAAAACCAAAACCCAAATCTCTGAAAATTTCATCGAAATCAACGCCTCTGAATATGTCCTCCCTTGTGTACCTGCCGCCTATACCCTCATGACCGAACATGTCATATTGCCTTCTCTTCTCCTCGTCTGACAGAACAGCGTAAGCCTCTGAAATCTCCTTGAACTTTTCTTCAGCATCAGGAGATTTATTCCTGTCTGGATGATACTGTAAAGCTAGTTTACGATAGGCATTTTTTATCTCTTCTTGTGTAGCATTTCTTGGTACGCCTAAGACTTCATAGTAGTCCTTTTTATTGCTATACATAAGAAATCAACTTTAAGGCAAATCGAATTTACTTCTTATCATCCACTACTTCATAGTCAGCATCTATTACTTTATCCTTCTTTTCCTCCTTTTTTTGCTCAGTTCCTTGCCCTTGCTTTTGAGCTTGCTGGGCTGTTTGCTGATATACCGCAGCTCCTATCTCTTGCAGAACTTTTGATAGTTGTTCATTCTTCGCCTTTATCTTATCTACATCCTTTCCACTGAGAGCATCTTTCAATTCATTAATGGCTTTGTCTATCCTTTCGATTTGATCTTGACTAATCTTTTCTTTAAGTTCAGACTTTGTCTTATCTGCTGTATAAATCAAGTTATCAGCAATGTTGCGAATCTCAGCCTCCTCCCTCTTCTTCCTATCTTGCTCAGCGAACTTTTCAGCCTCATCCACCATACGCTTTATTTCATCTTGTGACAGTTTCTTTGATGCTGTTATGGTTATCTTCTGCTCCTTCCCTGTAGCCATGTCCTTTGCTGTGACATTCAATATCCCATTCACATCTATATCAAAGGTAACTTCTATTTGAGGGACTCCTCTTGGTGCTGGTGGAATCCCTGTCAAGTTGAACATCCCTAAAGATACGTTATCACTAGCCATAGGCCTTTCTCCTTGTAGGACATGAATAGTAACTGTAGTCTGAAAATCTGCAGCAGTTGTGAAGATCTGGCTTCTCCTTGTGGGTATTGTAGTGTTACGCTCAATTATCTTTGTGAATATGCCTCCAAGAGTTTCTACACCCAAGGATAAAGGTGTGACATCAAGTAGGAGAATATCCTTAACCTCGCCAGCTATAATAGCACCTTGAATGGCTGCTCCTATTGCTACACACTCCATAGGGTCTACTCCTACTTCAGGGGGTTTACCAAGAACTTCTTCAATGAACTTTCTCACTAAAGGCATCCTTGTCTGTCCTCCTATCAGTATTACCTTATCGATATCCTTTGGAGTGAGCTTTGCATCTTCTAATACTCTTATTATAGTATCCTCTGTCCTTTTCACTATAGGTGAGGACAATTCTTCTAACTTTGCTCTAGTTAGAGTGTAGTGAAGATGCTTTGGACCGTCTTTATCCATGGCAATGAAAGGTAAGTCTATATCTGTTGTGAGAAGAGTTGAAAGTTCTATCTTAGCCTTCTCACTAGCCTCTTTTAATCTAGCCATGGCAGTCTTATCGTTTCTCAAATCGATGCCTGTTTGCCTTCTGAACTCTTCAACAAGATGATTGACTATAGCGTAATCGATATCAGCTCCTCCAGTCTGAGTATCCCCACTAGTGGCTATTACTTGGAAGACTCCTCCACCAAAGTCCATGACAGTTACGTCGTGAGTGCCTCCACCGAAGCTGAAAACCATTATTTTCATTTCTTTTTCTAGCTTATCTAGACCATAGGCCAAACAAGCTGCAGTGGGCTCATTTATTATCCTCACAACATCCAGTCCAGCTATGGTGCCAGCGTCTTTTGTAGCTTGCCTCTGATTGTCGTTGAAATGAGCAGGAACAGTTATGACTGCTTTGCTGACAGTTCTTCCAAGAAAGGTCTCTGCGTCCTTTTTGATCTTCTGAAGTATAAAGGCTGAGATTTGCTGAGGAGTGAATTCTTTACCATATACACGAACTTTGTAGTCAGTCCCCATCTTCCTTTTTATCTCCAATATAGTACCTTCAGGGTTCATCAAAGCTTGTCTTTTGGCAGGCTCGCCAACCAAAAGTTGACCATCCTTTGTGAACGCGACTACTGAAGGGAACATCTTTCCTGCTGCTGTAGGGCCTTCAGCGCTTGGTATGACTAAAGGCCTTCCTGCTTCCATTATGGCTGCTGCTGAATTCGTGGTTCCTAAATCTATTCCCAATATCTTTTCCTTAGATTCTTCTTTAGAACTACTCATGATTCTCACCCTTTTCACTTAAGCCTAAAGCAACCTTAACCATGCTCGGTCTTATCAACCTTCCATTTAAAAGATAACCCTTTCTTATCTCTTCTATTATTGTATTGGTAGAATAATCTTTTGTCTGAACATGAGCAACAGCTTCATGTAAATTTGGGTCAAAGTTCTTTCCAACAGACTCTATCTCCTCTAACCCTTCTTTCTTAAGAATCTCTTTCAATTCTTTCAAGATCATCTCAACTCCTTCTATTAATGATTCTTTGCTGTCTGTCTCTTTACTAGATTTGATAGCCCTCTCAAGATCATCTATAATGTTCAACAATTTTACTATCAATCTTTCATTGCCATACCTTACCAGATCGAGCATCTCTCTATTCACCCTCTTCTGAAAATTTTCAAAATCTGCTTGTAGATACTTTAATTTATTCAAATAATCTTCTGCTCTATCGTGCTCCTCCTTTAAAGCCTTCCTTAATTCCTCTAACTCGTTCTCTAACGATTTTTCAGCAGGCTTGGCTTCTTTTACTGATTCACCCTCTGCCATAGATTCACCCATCATCTGTAAAGCCTCCCCATCAAATATATCAATGAGATGTTAACCTAAAGTTAACATCATAAAAATGGAATATTAACTTTTCGTCCCTTAGCGCAAGGGTCTATGGCAGTATTGAACTAGTTCATATGCTTTATTCACCCAATGTTTCTAATACTATCTTTCTTGTTCTAGGTCCATCAAGCTCCAATACGAAGATGTTCTGCCAGGTTCCTTTAACCAATCTTCCATCCTTTATAGGGAATATTCTTGACGGTCCAATAAATGTAGACGCTAAATGGGCATCAGCGTTATTATCGACTCTATCATGAAGCCACCCTATACCCTTTGGAAAATCCTTCTCTACTTTGTTTATTATATCTTGCATCAAACCCTTTTCATGTTCATTTACTATTATAGCAACTGTTGAATGTAAAGCATAGGCTAGACAGAAGCCATTCTTTATGTTGCTTTTTCTCACATGGTCTTCAACATAACTGCTTATGTCTACCAACTCTGTTCTGCTTTTTGTTGGAACATCGATCTCATCGAAAAAGACCTTCAATCACATCTACCTCCTTTATTAGATCGTTCTTCAGATAAGAAATACTTTTTCTAATTATTATTGCCCATAGTTTTTGATTTTCTATCGGAATTTGTTAGGTCGTGACAAAAGGAAGATGAACAACCATTTTTCTGAAGATTTTTCTAACAATTTCCTAATCTTGACCTTAACTTTTTGTTTGGTCTTGTCAAACATGTCTAGACCGCCTTACATAATTATGATGTCTTAATTGTAGAAAAAGGCGATTTAATGTAAAAAGTTATGTAATACCATGAAGTGAATAAGATGAGATAAATAATGGTAAGATAACGCATAGATTTATATCAGCAAGGAAATTTATACATTGGGTTGTAAATCATGGCAGTAGCAAACAGATTAGTAGTTGAATTTGAAAAGTTAGGCAAGGAAGATGTTCCTCTAGTGGGAGGTAAAAATGCCAATCTAGGAGAGATGTTAAAGGCAAGAATACCAGTACCCCCTGGATTTGCCATAACTTCTTATGCTTACAAAAGATTTTTGGAAGAGACGGGTTTATCTGAAAAGATTTACGATATGATTAGAGAAAGTGTTAAGGAAAAGAATGATCCTAAGCAGTATGAAGAGGCTTCAAAGAAGATAAGGGCTGCCATAGAGTCGGAACAAATCCCTAAGGATATAGTCAAAGTCATAAAGGAAGCTTATAAAAAGCTATGTGACAATTTAGGCATTGTAGATGCTTACGTAGCCGTGCGCTCATCCGCTACAGCCGAGGATTTACCCGATGCTTCTTTTGCAGGTCAACAGGAGACTTACCTGAACGTTAAGGGTTTTGATGATTTAGTCTACAGTGTTAGAAGATGCTGGTCAAGTCTGTTCACACCGAGGGCTATATTTTACAGAGATGAGAAGTGTTTTCCTCATGAGAAGGTTTTGATAAGCGTTGGTGTTCAAAAAATGGTCAACGCAAAAGCAGCAGGGGTCATGTTCACCCTCCATCCTGTCACAGGAGATAGATCGAAGATCGTTATTGAATCTACATGGGGCTTAGGAGAGAGTTTGGTATCTGGGTCAGTAATTCCTGACCGATTCGTTATAGATAAAGATACAATGAGGATTGTAGAGCGTGAAATTGTCCATAAAACTGTATTTTACACAAGAGATGAAGCAGGTAAGACTGTTCATCTTACAGTGCCTTCTGATAAGCAAGACGCGCCTTCTCTCACAGATGAGGAAGTTCTTAAGTTGGCAGAGCTTGGCAAAAGGATAGAGGAGCATTATCAAAAGCCTCAAGACATAGAGTTTGCCATAGATAAGGACTTACCTTTTCCAAAAAGCATTTTCATAGTCCAATCTAGACCAGAGACTGTTTGGGGCATTAAGGTAGAAGCGCCTTTAGTTTCGAAAGAATCATCGATTCAAACCAAGACCATAGAGCGTGTAATCGCTCTTAAAGGATTGCCAGCAAGTCCTGGTTTTCACATAGGTCAAGCAAAGGTAGCAATTTCACCAGAAGAAGCTGCTAAACTCATGAAGCAAGGAGACATACTGGTAACAAGAATGACGAACCCAGACTGGGCACCTTACATGAGGGTTGCTGGCGCTATAGTAACTGATGAAGGTGGAATGACATGTCATGCAGCAATAGTGAGCAGAGAGCTTGGTATTCCTTGTATAGTAGGGAGCGGGAATGCTACAAAAGTTCTAGTCACTGGTAATTCTTATACAGTAGATGCAAGGGCTGGTCTTGTTTACGAAGGAGCCATAGAGGAGTTTAGAAAGCCTGTTGAAAAGCCAGTTGTAGCAATGCAAGGTTTTGCTGAGCCATTTTTGGTTACAGCCACCAAGATTTACATGAATCTAGGAATTCCTGAGAAGATAGAAGACTATGTTCACCTTCCCTTCGATGGAATAGGTCTTATGAGAGTTGAATTTATCATGGCGACAGAAATAGGCGAGCATCCCCTCTACTTGATTGAAAGTCATCAAGAATCAAAGTTCATTGAGAGGATGGCAGAAGGAGTAGCGAGAGTAGCGAGAGCGATACAGCCAAGACCAGTCGTAGTTCGATTTTCAGACTTTAAGACAAATGAATATGCGCAGTTAAAAGGAGGAGAAAAGTATGAGCCAAGAGAGGACAATCCTATGCTAGGGTGGAGAGGAGTTAGCAGATACGTTAGCCCTCAATATGAAATGGCTTTCAGGCTTGAGTGCAGAGCTATAAAGAAGTGTCGTGATGAGTGGGGCTTGAGAAACGTTTGGGTCATGCTACCCTTTGTGCGCACAACTTGGGAAGTTGAGAAATGCCTTGCTATAATGAAAGAAGAAGGGTTAGAGAGGGGAAGAGACTTTAAAGTCTGGCTTATGGCTGAAGTTCCATCGATAATATTTATGGCTGATGAATTCAGTAGGCTTTGTGACGGTTTTAGCATCGGTAGTAACGATCTAACTCAGCTAATTCTAGGGACTGATCGTGATAGCCAAATACTACCTGCCATAGACAGTAGATACTTTGATGAGCGTGATCCAGCAGTGTTGAGAGCCATAGAGCATTTGATAAAAGTCGCTCATAATGCCAAGGTGACTGTCTCCATTTGTGGACAGGCTCCTTCAGTCTATGAAGACTTCACAGAGGCTATAGTGAGATTTGGTATTGATAGCGTAAGCGTTAACCCCGATGTTGTTGCTCAGACAAGAAAGCTTGTTGCAAGCGTTGAACAAAAGATACTACTGGAACGCTTGAAAAAAATTCAAGAGTCTTAGAGGTCAAAAAGTGAAGCAGAGTAAATCAGAAAAAACTCCTTTAACCCTTAAACCAAAGCTTTACGTCTATTCGATGAAGCAAGATGATCAAAAAAAGTGCACTGCAGCAAAGCTCTGCCGTTTTGGCTTAGCCCAGCCTATTTCAAGAAAGAGCGAAATCCCTAAGAAAAGCATAGTTCTAAATCCAAAAGCATTGAGCATTTTTTCACCTTTAGATAAGCCTTATCTAATCTATGGTCTTGTTGCTATAGACTGCTCATGGAAAAGAATTGATGAGACTTTTTCAAAGAGGTTCAAAGGCTTAAACAGAAGGCTTCCTCTGTTGATGGCTGCCAATCCTATAAACTATGGCAAGATTTCAATGCTAAGTTCTGTAGAAGCCCTTGCTGCTGCGCTATACATTGCTGACTATATTGAAGAAAGTAAAAAGTTGATGTCCATATTAAAATGGGGACCAAACTTCTTAGAATTGAATAAGAATCCTCTCGAAGAGTATAGACTTGCAAAGAGCCCTGAAGAAATCATCAAGATAGAAAGGGAATACTTTGGGACGATTATTTCCGATTAACAATTAATAACTGGCTATCCACCCGATCAAGCCTACCAAAAAAATCATTAAACCTATAGCGAAAATCTTACTGTGAAGCAAGTGTTCTTTTTTCCACGATAAAACACCGAAATAACCGCTGATGTAATAATTATACCATATACTACATCCATAGTAATGAATGGCGGTAAATATCTCCCAAATAACATGAACCAACCTACTTCGCCCAATACAACAATAATAACGAGCAATCTTGTAATCAGGAACTTGACTATCTTTTCTTTCATATCGCCTTCAAAGGGAAGAAAAAGAGGCTAAAAATTTTTCTGCTGTATCGTTCCTATAAATTTAACTAATTGTCGAATATTATTTATGCTAACACCTAATTATTTAAATACTGATTAGTAAGGATGATCTTGTCATGTCAACTACAACTATATTCAAATGTTTATGCGGTGGGGAGCTAGAACCATATTACGAAAATGATGATGACAAGATAATCCCAATGTATTTGTGCAAGAATTGTGGTAGAATTATCTATCAGTGGCCATAGTCAAATAGTGATCGAAAGACTAATACATGATTGTAGATGATATTAAATTGGGCGCGAGTCGGCGGGTGGGCCACGGGGCTATGCCCTGAGGAAGCTCCTCTCTCCGTGCAGAAGCGCGGTGTCGTGAGGCACAACCAGAGATGGTTGGCAACAAAACAGAAACGATATCCCAACCAGGGTGTACGATGATAAGATTCTTGAGATTCCTGGGTAAGAATGAAACGGTTGTCCCGCGTGGAGCAAGACCAAAAAAGGTCCATGAGTTCTGCATGAGACCTGGGTAGGTCGCTAAGCTGAATCCCACCTAGAACAAAAAGAGGGCTACGGCCGACACGTGCCCAAAAAGTAAGATGTCACAAAATTTTGAAATCAAAGATGAAGTGAACATCAAATTTATTAACTAGAATTAAGGCTAGATATACATGCCAACAGCCTTCGTACTGATAAATGTAGAACTCGGTGCAGAAGAGGAGTTAGTGAAAGGGTTAAAGAAGATTGAGAACGTAAAAGAGGTTTACGTGGTTTATGGAGTGTATGACATCATAGCGAAGATAGAAGCCGACACTATGGAAAGGTTAAAGGAGACAGTTACTTGGAAGATAAGGCGCTTGGACAAAGTCAGATCAACTCTAACGATGATAGTGGTCGAAGCATAACATAAGGCTCCTCTTGCTACCAATTTTTTTAATTCTTACAAATTATGGACAAGAAAAAGGATGAAGAAGGTTAAACTCCCCTTTTTCAACATGTTTATGAGTATACCAGCGAGTAACAGGGTTTAACCTATCAAGTATGTTCTTCGTTTGATTGAAAGGCATCGACGACGGAATTATTTTATCCGTTATGCAAGCATGATGTATCCGAAATAGTTATGACATATCCATGATACATAATACTTAATAACAGGTTAACTAACGGATAAGGAATGGAGAAAATAACCAATACATTCTACAAAACAAGTGCACTAGCAATCACTCTGATGCTTATCGGTACATTAGGCGTGACAAGCGTGTTAGCTACTTCGGTGGTACCCAATCTATACAGCCAATCGACATCAGGCAATGCGTATTTCGAACGCGACGAAGCTGGATACAGTAGTTGCCCGTATGCATACAAAACTAACTGGATCGAAGGACAAAGCATGAATGGTGAATACCTTATTTACCTTGACGAATACGGTAAAGTTATACCCTTCGAAGACCTTACAGGCAGCGAAACAGACCCAATTGCCAAAATAGTGATTTCTAATGACAACGGAATATACTTTGATTGGGAACTTGTGGGAATCTTGATCGAGAAGACGATTGATGGACAAAGATACAGCGTAGAGTACGTTATGTGTGCTGTCATAGTCAAAGGCGGAACGAGCGCAAATGTCTTCGAATATGACGACGCAACGTCAGATACTCAGCTATATGCTCCTATAAACCCGAATAACAACAAGCTATACGGAATTTCGCATGCAACGTTCGTATTTTGCGAGATATTGACTTTGATTCCACAGGAAATCGAGTACTGTTATGAGACTGCTTACGGAAAAGGAACTGGCTCTATTAACTTCATCCCAACGTTCAGTAATTGGGGTTGGACCAACCGCCTATCAGGATATGGCACATATGAGTTCGAGCTGTGGGCTGGAGCTGCTCAATGTGATACAACAAAGGGAACCTTGGTTGGCACTGTCACCGTTGTGTACGGTGCAGGCACACTTGACGTTACATTCAATGTAAAAGACCCATACATCCTTATGAATGAGGACGGTGAAGTAGAAACCCATGTTTACGCAGGCTCAAATCCATACCCTACAATCAAGGTAAAAGGTGGAACAAAGCCAACAGTTGCACCAGGGCAGTACTCAATTGATTACTCAGCTCTTAACGGCCAACCAATCTACGTGATTGTGCACGCAATCGTCGGAATCCCATGTGAGTAAAACATAGACAAAATAAGTGGAAAGTACTTTTACTTATTTTACCACTCCTCTTATTTTTTTACTTATATCCCTCCCTCATCTATCTTCCATTTAAAAGCCGATAGAGCAAGTTTAGAAAAAGATTTTAGTTATAATCCATATTTTCTCTTAGAGTGAAAAGGCTTCACATAGGCTTTGATGATACAGATTCTAAAGATGGAATGTGCACAACTTACGTTGGCGCCGTAGTCATAGATAGGCTTATTGATATGGGTGCAAGGATCATCGACTATCCTCGTTTAATAAGGCTAAATCCAAACTGGATCTTGAAGACAAGAGGGAATTGTGCCATTGCCATTGAAGTTGAGGCTGAAGATGATCTAATTGTCAAAATAAAAAACATGGTACTAGATACTGTAGAGCAATTAGCAGAGTTGGACCATGAAACTACGAATCCAGGTGTTGTCTTCCTTGAGAGCAAGAATATATCTGAAGAATTAAGATTCTTTTCAAGAAAAGTAATTCAAGATATAGTGACTATAAATGAAGCAGAGGAATTGGCAAAGAGGATAGGAGCAGAGTTCTTCAAATTCAAGATAGGAAGGGGGATAATAGGAGGCTTGGCAGCCATTGGTGAGAGATTAGAGGAAGATTTCACTTACGAGTTGATAGCCTACAGAGTGCCTAGCAATAGGGGAAAAGAGAGAAGAATAGATAGAGAATCTGTATTCAAGATGAATGAACTAACCTATCCCAATACTTTCGATAATATCGACCCTAATACTAATGAGATAAGGATAACTCCTCACACCCCTTGTCCAATCCTTTATGGGATCAGAGCCGAGAATCCTTTCATAGCTGAGAAAGCCCATAGAATGGTAAAAGCCCTTGAGCCTATAGAGAGATGGGTAATATACAAGACGAATCAAGCTACAGATGAGCACATAAAGATTGCAAAGATATCTGATGTTCAACCTTATCGCTCTTTTTCAATAAAGGGAGAAGTCTGTGAGAAGCCAAGAATCATAGCTGGAGGGCATGTTATATTCAAAATAAAGGATGATAGCGGCAGTATTGATTGTGCTGCCTATGAACCTACAAGAAAGTTCAGAGAGATAGTCATGAAGTTAGCCGTTGGAGATATAGTTAGAGTTAATGGAGGGGTCAAGCCAAAGCCAAATTTACCATTGACCATAAACCTTGAGAAGATAGAAGTAATTAGGCTAAGTCAGATATTGAAGAAGTTGAATCCTACCTGTCCTTTGTGCAAAAAGAGGATGAAGTCAGCAGGCAAAGAAAAAGGCTTTGTATGTAAAAATTGTAAGAAAAAGCTCCCAAAAGATGCTATAACGATTGAAGAAATCCCAAGAAGTATAAAATTGGGGATTTATGAAGTCCCGCCTAGAGCTAGAAGACATTTGGCAAAGCCCCTTTCTCGAATCTGGTAAAAGGATGATTTTATGAAGATTAGTATCAACATAAGGCATGTTACTTTATTCATAATATTACCATTGATTGGCTTTGTATTATTGAGCTTTATCGTTCATTCATCTTTTCTTTATTCTTACGACAAAGATTTACTCTATCTCATAAATGGTGCTTCTGGATCAAAGTTTTTAGATATTATTATGCTGACATTGACAGAATTTGGTGGAGGATTTTTTTGGCTTCTATTCATAATAGTTTTATGGGTTTATGGTGAGGCTGAAGAGAGAAGATTTGCCATATTTCTGATCATAACTATAATTATATCAGGAATACTAGGTTTAACTTTGAAAGCCTTCCTATACCGTCCAAGGCCTTATGAGCTATTGATAGGAATAAAATTAATTGGATTAGAAGAATATGGTTCCTCTTTTCCTTCAGGCCACTCCTTCAGGGCTTTTGCTGGTAGCACTCTGATGTTTAGAAGGTATGGAAAGATAGCATCGCCTTTACTTGCTCTGTCTTTGGCCGTTGCCTTCTCAAGAATATACTTAGGAATTCATTACCCAACAGATACGATTGCAGGAGCGTTTTTAGGATTGGCAATAGCCAATCTCATATTCATGTTCACAAAAAGAGAATTTTCTATTATAGATAAAGTGGACAATGCATGGATGAATCTTTCCAGAAACCCGTGGAGAAAGATGATGTTCGCTGTATTGCTTTGCATTATTCTATCTATACTATCAATGAGTTTTATTCTTGTCAAAGAGCCTAATCTTCTCAATCTTCAATACATGATTTCCAATCTGTCCATTATCTTGGATTTAAGAAACTTCTTCGATTATGGTCTAATTTTCCTTTGGCCTTTATCAGCACTATCTGCACTTATTTATCCTATTTTATCGCTCTTCTTGCAGCTTATTAGCGCTATTTTGATGCTATCTGCCAAGAAGATAAAGAATACTAATTTATCAAATTTCACTTCAAAGACGAGCATGTTTATCTTCATATTAAGCCTTATAATGATAGCATCAGCCTTGTCCCTACTGATCTACCTCTCATTTGTGCAATTTAGTTTATCATAAGAGAAGCTATCTGCATAGTAAAGCCTGAAGCAATAGACATAGTTAGATGGTCATTTATAGGAAGAGGAAAGCTTTCAACAATAGAACCTATTAAAGCTCCTAAAAGCGCTATCAACAAAGGAACGAAAAGAGAAGCGCCTAGCCATGAAAAGATAAAACAGAAAATGCTACCTTCAAGGGTCTTCATCTTGTTAAAGGGTAAGCGGGTGCGTCCTATCAATGTTCCAAAAAGTCTTGCAGAGCTATCTCCAAGGGCAACTATCTCTATGCTTGCAAACCCTATCGAACCCTTAAAGATGATCAAAGCAATCAATATGCCTAAAGCAAAGTAAACAGGCGCAAGAATGAATTTACTTTTTTCTTCATCTTTACTCGCTGAGATCGTTATCTTCCTGATGATTGGTAGACCATGGCTTCTTCTAGTTCGAAGATACTCTGATATGCAATATAATATGGTCACTGTAGATATAATAAGAAATGTGCAAAAAAGACCTATGATGATGGTAATAAAAGGAACAAAAAAGCCTGATAGATGTATGGAAAGTCTAAAGGGGTTTATCTGCTTTAGTCGAACCATTTTATCACCGATGAATAGAACCTTTGGAAAGGATTTACTTTACAACCTCTATAGGAAGGTTGGCCTTTATTATTATGGGCCTAATTTCTGGTCTTTCAATTTTTGTACTTTTAAAGACTAGTTCAAAATCATCCTTCGAGCAAGCCAAGATTACGTTTTCCTTATCCATTGAGAGAGGCAATCCCATCTTCATCCCTGATTCTAAGCGAAGAGCCCTAAGATAAGGTATGGTATTGAAAGTAGCTATATCTCCAACACAATCATGAAGCCTTTCTACAAGGGTATTAAGAGTTGACGTTTTATCGCCTCTAATCTCAAAAGGATCGATGGACCAAACCACTAAGATTCTTGTTCTACTCGCTTTTAGACCTTCATCTCTTATTATGGAATGAACTTCATTTACTACGTATTTGAAATAACTTTCGAGACTTTTCAATATGCCTGTTACCATATACCTCATAGGCTCCCCTGTCTTCAAAGCGTCTGCAATTACCTTTATATCGAATAGATTATCAACCATACTTTCCAGATAAATTTCATGATTTTTTGTAAAGTCCTTCAAAGCCAACTTGCTCTCTTTGTCCAGCATTTCAAAAAACTCCAACTCTGTGATTATGGAGTTGTACTTTTCTATTATGTGCTTTGAATAGATAAGCTCAGCCAGTTGGAGAGGTAAAATCTTGGGCACGTCTGTCAGAGCAGATTTAAGGAGTTCAATCAGAGCTTTATCTGCATTGACTTTAATCGAACCTAAAACCAATGGTTTATTGGTACCAGGAACTAATGGAGCGTATATGTAATCAAAGCTTACACCAGCTTCCAGCCCAGTCAACTTTTCTATCAAAGATACATTCTCCCTGTTACCACCGTAACTTGTTGGTAATGTATTGACAATAACGGTGCCCTTTGATAGATTCTTCACTATAGTCTTTAGCCTTAGGCCTATAGTAGATTTGGCCTCCATCTCCCTAATCCTTATCTTAGGAGTAAAGAACAAACATTTTGCCTTGCTTATGGCATCCTCAATAGGCTCTAGACCCAGCAATGCTTCATCTTCTAGAAGTGCAGCAACTGAGTCAAATCTTTCAAGAATATCCCTCTTCAACTGCATGCCAACATTAAGATTCTCATCCACTATGGTTGTCTGCAAATTGTAAGATGATAGGGATGACGCTATCTTATACCCTTCAGTGCTTAAACCGAATATTGTCACAGGAGCAAGGCGTTTAGACAATTCAGAATATAATTTCATCCCAAGTCTAAAAGAGTTTCCATTAACATTAGATTGTCAATGATGATAAAAGGGAGTATAAGAACAGATTTATAATCGCTTCTAAACTTTAATGGGGTCGTGTCAAGAGAAAAATGGTCATCTAGCATAGGCTTCATCCTTGCGAGCATAGGCTCTGCCGTGGGCATAGGCAACATCTGGCGGTTTCCCTACATTGTAGGCTCTAATGGAGGCGGAGCCTTCCTTTTTCCTTATCTAATCGCAGTTTTCATGTTCGGACTACCTCTGATGATGCTTGAGTTCACCATGGGGCGACATTTTAGGACCTCTGTAGTGCCAACTTTTAGTGCTATCAGGAAAAGATTCAGATTGGCTGGCTTCTCCCTTGTCTTTATCATGGGCATGATATTGAGCTATTATCTTGTAATTACAGGATGGGTTCTTGCTTATTCCCTCTTTTTTATTCTTGGAAAGCCTATCTCATTCTCTCTTTTCGCTGATTCTTATTATCCACTGATATTCTTTCTAATCTCAGGCGGAATAACCTTCTTCGTGGTTAGAGCAGGTGTTAAGCAAGGTATAGAAAAACTTTCGAAGTTGCTCATACCGCTTTTGTTCGGGATGCTATTTCTGCTACTCGCTTCCTCTCTTTCACTGCCTGGAGCTATAGAGGGGATAGAGTTCTATCTAGCCCCAGATTTCTCAAAACTGTCCGATCCTTTTGTTTGGACTGCGGCTTTAGGGCAAGCGTTCTTTTCGCTGAGTGTGGGCACAAGCATCTTGCTCACGTATGGTAGCTATATGCAGGATGAGAAAATCGTAAAGAGCGCCACAATAATTACGGTTTCTGATTTATTAGTAGCAATGCTGGCAGGATTGGTGATATTCCCCATAGTCTTCTCCTTTGGGCTTGACCCAGCAGCAGGAGTACAGCTTACTTTTGTGACTCTACCTCCGATTTTTCAGGAAATGAATTTTGGAATTCTCCTAGGGGCTGTTTTCTTTTTGCTCCTTTTCTTTGCTGCCCTGACTTCTGCAGTCTCCATGCTGGAAGTGCCTGTTGCTACTCTTATTGATACTTATGGTTTTGACAGGAAAAAAGCTACTTTAATAGCCTCAATAATCATAATTCTGATCGGGCTGCCTTCGGCTTTAAGCTACACCGCCCTTAAATTGGAGTTATTCGGGACTCCTTTTCTCGATCTTAAGGACTATGCCTTTGGCACAATAGGTATTACCATAGCGGGACTGATTTTGAGCATAATTGCAGGATGGTTCCTTGACTCAAAGATCATATTCGAGAAGATTGGAGGCGGTAAAAAGATGCAAAGACTATTCATGTTCATAATAAGGTTTTTCATACCCATCGTCCTTCTCCTCAACCTTTTGACCACTATAATTAAGTTTGGTTGATTAATCTCAGATTAGGTACAAACTCTCTAGACGTGAATTCATACCCATACCAATTTTTTGCCAGAGAATAATTCTGTGTATAAAATAGCTATATCTTCTTTGACTCTGGGCTTATAGAATAATACATCTCCTCTCATCACCCCATTTATCCAGTTCTTATATTTTCTACAGTCTATAAGAGTAGCAAGCCCGTCAAGCTTAGGCCAGAAAGCTCGGTAATGTGTTGAAAGATTTATCAAAAAGAAATGTAAGAAAGCTGATCGATACCAAAATTTAAAAGATGCATCTATAATGATTTATTGTAGCCCGGTGGTGTAGTGGTCAAGCAAGGATAAAACCCTTGAGTAGCGGGCTTTGGAGATATTCGAAGTTACCCGCTGACGCCAGTTCGAATCTGGCCCGGGCTACCAACAAACCCAAGTTAGCATATGCTACAATTTTGCTAATGATTTTTGATAATCAACTACTACGTATTCTTTTGCTCCACTCTTCTTTTAGTTTAGAAGCGAAGACTTTCTCATTTTCTAATATCCTCTTTTTAACTTCTCTCCAAGCAGATGGGCAATTCTTATACTCTACATCAACAATACTGTGAATGATTTTATCGACCTCTTTCCTGTTCTCACTCGTAACATTGATTCCAGCCTTCTCGAAAACTTGTTTAAGATGCCTGAAATAGCAGGTCAAAACAACCACAATAGCAATGGTAAACTCTCCAAGTTTATAACGATTCCTAACTACCAAGTCAAATAATGAATCTTAAAGATATTTAGAATCACGAGATTGTTTTAGCGTATCGATCCAGTAGTCTTGTGAGTATGCTTCTTCTCCCATTCGTAGAAAAGATCGTCGAAACATCTACAAAAGTAGTCATGCACAACTTCGAAACCTGCCCTTCCCTTTTCAGTTATTCTATAAACCCTAAGATTTCCCTCTCTCTCTGAAGTAACTAGCTTCTTCTTTTCCAACTCTTTTAATGCTGGGTAAAGAGTACCTGGATTTGGTCTATCGCCTCGTAAAGCCTTCAGTTCTTCGGCTATTTCACTGCCATACATGCTCTTCTTCGTTAGCAGCCATAGCACCATGAATGAAAAAAGCCCACGCATATCACAGCAGTAATCGCTTTTCCTTGTCCTCAAGCTTGTTCAGAGTATTGGTTATCCAATATATTTAAATATGTTATGCTTAGATAGTTGGATGCCCAATATTGGGCGTCAAATAGGAGATGACAAAATGGAGAAGATAATAGGAGAAGTCAAGATCGTAGAGACAGATACTGGCTTTCGAGTTGAATTTGAAGGAGAAAACGCAAAAGAGATTCTAAAGAAGTGGAGAGAAGGTCAGACCTGCTGCTCATGCTGCTGAATAACTGAACAGCAAACACCCCCTTTCTTTTTATTGTGAGTTTTCAATCATGTATTTAATACAGAATTTTTATTTGAATTGAGTTTGAAACTCTTAAATAAACTCAAGACTCATCAACGACGATTCAGATGTATCACACGATCGTTCATTTCGAAATACCTGCAGAGAATGTAGAGAAACTTAGGAAATTCTACAGTCAGCTCTTCGGTTGGAAGATAGAGAAGACAGAAGGCATGAATTATTGGTTGATAGAAACAGTCCCAGTCGATAAGCAAGGTAGACCAAAAGCTCAAGGCGTGAATGGAGGGATGATGAAGAAACAGAATCCTGAACATAAGTTCACATACTATGTTTCAGTAGAATCTGTTGATGAATATTGTAAGAAGATTGAAAAGTTAGGAGGAAAGGTCGTAGTTCCAAAGATGGAAGTGCCAAAGATGGGATGGTGGGCTATGGCTATTGATCCTGAAGGCAACCACTTCGCCATCTGGGAAGAAATGCAAAAGTGATTAAGTCAAGAGCTAATCTAGAAACTACGCTTCAAAGCTATTCGTAACAGTTTAACTTTGCAATTCTCTTAAGGCTAGTATCAACTGTTCTTCATCACGAATTATTTTATCTGAAAAAGCGATAGGCCAAGGCGAGGGTACTCTTCTCTTGCTCATAATTATCACCTTTTTACTTATAGCCTTTGCAAAGTAAATCTCCATAGCAACTCCAAAACTAGGTCTATCTATTAGAGCAACAACTATATCGCTCTCTTTAATGAAATCTAGATCATGCTTTACTATCTTATTGGCAAGGTTCTTCTTGTCTCTAAAGTCCTTGATCTTGCTATAATCCCCATCAGAGATCTGATCTATAACATGAAAGCCTTTCTCTTTAAGGAGAGATTGAATCTTTCTTATCTTTGATATTCCTTTATCGGCTATGGCACCGCAGACTATGATCTTCAAATCATAGTACTTTAGAATAATTAACTAATAAAAGTCATTTGACATACTTTCCAGGGTTCTTATCGAAGGTCGATTTGCAAGCATTAGAGCAGAAGTAATAAGTCTTGCCTTTGTAGTCTGATTTGAATTTTGTTGTCTTTTCATCTACAGTCATATCACATATAGGGTCTTTTGCCAGAATCTCACCTCAACAAATTTATTCCGTTAAAAATATTTATGTTTAAATCATAAGGTAAAGTTACATTTTGACAACGAATTTCAAAGAGAAACGATTAAAGGTTAGAAGATTACCGAATAAAGAGCAAGCAGATTAGAAGAGGTATAAGAAAGTGAGTTATAAATTTGATGAAAAAATAGTCAAGTATAGATCGATCAATAACCCATACAAGCAGGATGTAATAATTCATCCTATCATGAGAGGTGGAATAATTCCTGATGAAGTTCAAAAGATGATAATAGATGAAGGATGGATGAAAGTTGGCTCTGCTGTTTGCTATGATTGTATTGAAGGAAGATCAGGCTTGGTATCGAAGCCTCCTATCAATGAGTTTCTCTCAACTGTAGCAGAATTCTTTGATGGTGATATGGCTGAGCATACCTTTGGGTCAAGGGCTGCCCAATTCTCTGTTATGAAGACTATAGCAGATAACATTTCAGAAGATTTTGCAAAAATAGTTCTAACAGACCCGTTATGCCACTATACAACTGCTATTGCAGCAGAGATGAACAATCTTAAGCTTGTAGAAGCACAGCATTCTAATTATCCAGATTACAAAGTTAATGCAGAGGATTTTGTAGATAGGATCGAGAGCATAAAAAAAGAGACTGGGAAATTGCCTGGATTGATAGCAGTGACTCACGTTGAGCCATATTATGGAAATTTGAATCCCGTTAAAGAGATAGGCAAGATAGCAAAAGATTATGGTATACCATACATGGTCAATGCTGCCTACACTGCAGGCATATTTCCTGTTAGTATGAAAGAATTAAAAGCAGACTTTCTTACAGTATCTGCCCATAAATCTATGGCATCAATAGGTCCTTTGGGCTTCTTAGTTACAAACTATGAATGGTCGGATAAAGCCTTCAAGAAATCGACGATAAAGCCTGACTGGACTGGAAGGACCTTTAGTAAAAAGATTGTCAATATCTTTGGTTGTAGCATCGGAGGGTTACCTTTGATCTCAGCTATGTATTCTTTTCCTCATGTTGCAGAGAGAGTAAAGAAATGGGAAGAAGAATTGGATAAGGCAAGATGGTTCATATCAGAAATGGAGAAGATAGATGGTATAAGACTAGTAGGAGAGAGACCTCATAACCATCATCTAATGCATTTTGAAACCCCGATCTTTTGGGAGATATCAAAGCATCATAAGAGGAAAGGATTCTTCCTTGCTGAAGAAATGATAAAGAGAGGAATAGTTGGGCTTCATCGTGGATTGAGCAAGCACATGAAGATTTCATTATATGGGTTGAGTTGGGAAGAAGTGAAGAGGGTTAGAGATGCTTTTTACGATTTAACTCAAAAATATGTTGATGAATTCAAGTTAAATTATGAATCGCCAAAAGCTTGAAAAATATTATTTGCTTTTCCACCTCTTCATCAATTCTTTGCTATTAATAATTTCTGCACCATATATTCTCTTGATATAATCTAATCCTTCTAAATGATCTTTTTCTGTGAAGGCATCGACACAGTCTTCTGGGACTATTATTTTGTATCCTCTGAAGAAGGCATCTGCAGCCGTATGCCTATCACATATGTTAGTATGCAGACCTGTTATTACAACAGTATCAACCTTTAAATCTCTAAGCAATGGGTCTAGACCTGTCTCATAAAAGGCGCTATAGGTTCTTTTTTCAATTAAGTAGTCTTTCTTGTCAGGCTTTAACTCGTCTATTACTTGAGCACCTTCTTCTCCTTTCATGGAATGCTCTCCCCAGAGTGCCATTTCTCTATCCACTGGAAGATGTGTATCTGTTACATAAATTACTGGCTTTGATTTCTCTCTAGCAGATTCTAAGAGCTTCTTCATGTTCGGTATTATCCTTTGGGCTCTGTCACACTTTAGTTTCCCATACACGAAGTCCTTTGCCATGTCTATTACTAAGATTGCCTCTGGCATATCAATCAAGAAGATACACTAACAAATAAGGATTTTAATTTAATGCTTTTGTGCTATTACTTATTGACTTCTCTTAGCTTCTTAATAGCTTCAAAAATAACATCTTTGAGCCCGTCAAGCCCCACCGTTTCTTCACCTAGGACTGAAAGTCCGGTGTGATTGCTGAACTTCTTTACTTCATCTTTAAACTCATTTAAATTTCCAAGAGAGTCTATCAGAATCATCCCTTTAAGATTTCTGAACTGCTTTTTTGCTTCTTTCTTACTGAGGTCGAAGATACTGTTGAGTCTTGGGCTCATCTTTAGGTTTGAGGGCATCCAGCCAGGTGATAGATAAAAATAATCGTGATTCGGATCTATTTCTAAAAGTCTTCCATGACCGCCCAGCAGACAATCTATGCAGTTCAAAGCATCAACTTTGACAACGTTACCAAATTTCCCAATAATACCTTTCATGTTAGGATGACAAAGATCGCCATAAACAACGACTACTTTCGATTTATCTCTCGAATATTTTTCCAAGGATAACTTTAATTCTCTTTCTAACTCATTATAATCTACATGGAGGTCTGCATTTAGGAAGGATGGTTCAACTTGCAAAAGACCTCGTTCCATCAGTTTTTCTATTTCTCTCTTTAACATGCTACAAGAAATTAGGTAAGGTTTCAAGTTTCATATCCCTTTAACTTAAATTAAAACCGACTAGGAAACCTGCAAGTTGAGGGTCTGAAAGGTTCATTCTATCCTTGAACTGGCTCTTCAAAAAGTCAAAGGCTGGTGGCGAAGGAAATGAAAGAACATGATCCTTTATCTCTTTAATCTTTGAAAAGTGATCGATCTGGATCCCGTTGAAAAGAAAGTAAGTGTCCCCGCTGGCAAACGTAGCAGAGTTGATCTTTGCATCCATCTTTATTGCAAAAAAATCACTGATGACCACGTATTTTTTGTCCTTTTTGAATTCCTCAATTTTGTTGGGATCTAAAGTCATCCCTACAACTTCACCTTTGTTTATCAGTTGCATCGCATTGCTACCTCTTGGTATTTCAAAGTCAACATTGGTGAAAAGAACCATAGTAACCTCACGGGAAATGGACTCTTTGACACCCTCGTTCTTACCACGCCCCAAACCGCCAAAGACGTTCTTCATAGCCATCTCTTCTAATTGTGCAATAGTCTCACACTGTTCCTTGTTTAACTCAGCAACTCCAACAACTCCCTTAACATTCATTATCAGAGCCTTTACCTTCTCCAATGTCTGCTTTTTATTCATAGAATTCATTATACAGACTCCTTTTATAGTATTATGTTTGATTTGGCAAATCTTCACTACCAACCATTCTAGTTCCAGTAGTAAGCAAAAATAAGATCAAAGAAAAAATCTTTTTTGCACAAGTAGCATTTTTCACTGTCTTATCAAAATCTATTTTGTAAATAATTTTTTGTTAAGAAATCAATTTTAAAAATATAGGGGGAATTTACCATAAGCATGCTTCCCCCCACTTCAACTGTTTACATTTAGTTTATGCTTCCTTCTTCTTGGCTTTTTTCTTAGCTTTCTGGGCCATACACAACTTCCCAGCCTATTTCGGAATTTTAATTATTAGTCCGATATATATAAATTTATAGCAACCACATTTCTCAATTGAGTTAAAGATAGACGATTTTCTGATAAAAAAATAAAATAATTGGAATAATAGCCTTGTTAAAAAATGGGGGAGAAGAAAAGAGCGAATTTTTGGCTTAACAAAATGTTCATAAAGGATCATCTTGAAATGTTAAATGATTTCAAATAGTGATGATTTGAGCAAAAACACAAAGACATTAGCATTCCAAGGCGAAAAGGGAGCATATAGCGAAGAAGCAGCTATTCTATTCTTTGGTCCATCCATAAAGGCAGAGCCCTGTAGATCTCTCCTTGAAGTCTTTAAAGCTGTAGAGAAAGGGCAAGTAGATACTGGCATAGTTCCAGCAGAGAATTCCCTTGAAGGTAGCGTAAATCAGACTTATGATTTACTTTTGAGTTCTAAGCTAAAAGTAAGTGGAGAAGTAATTCTTAGGGTTAGTCACTGCTTAATAGCCAATGAGAAGATGAGTTTAGAATCTATCAAGACAGTATATTCACATCCTCAGGCTCTTGCTCAATGCAGAAACTTCTTGAATAGTTTAAAATGTGAAGTAATACCAACTTATGATACTGCTGGCAGCGTTAAGCTAATAAAAGAAAAGAAATTGATGGACTCTTGCGCTATAGCAAGTGAGAGGGCTGCCAAGATATATAAAATGAAGATATTGGCCAAAGGCATAGAAGATGATAAGAACAACTTCACTAGGTTCTTTATATTGTCAAAAAATGACTCACCATACACAGGTAAGGATAAAACTTCAATAATATTTTCTACAAAAAATATCCCTGGGGCTTTATACTCAGCTCTAAGAGAGTTCGCAATAAGAAGGATAAACTTGACAAAGATAGAGTCAAGACCTACAAGGATCACTCCTTGGGAGTATAACTTCTACCTAGACTTTGAGGGGCATAGAAATGAAGATAAATGCAAAAAAGCATTAGAAGGATTGAAGAAGAAGGCATTGTTCGTAAAGATACTGGGCTCTTATCCAAAATGGTCTTGATTTATCATATAAAAAAGCATAAAAACTCTTGACAACTTTAACTCATAAAGTGGGCCGGTAGCTCAGCATGGTTAGAGCGTTGAGCTGATAAAAATGCAGACACTCAAAGGTCGCCGGTTCAAATCCGGTCCGGCCCATTAAAAAATATTAATCAGATTAAATCTCACTATCCGATAGAGTTTTATATCATAATATGCAGTAAAGCGATGGTTTAATTGGGCAAAGTTGTGACAGGTATCAAGGCTGGAGTCGTTGCAGGAGTTATTTACAGCATCATTCTTGCTCCATTTACATATCTTACATTGGTCCTTTTGAAGGAGGATATAATATCCATGATTATGGCTAGTCTACCTGAAGGTTATTCATTGACGGCAGAAGAGATTTTCAGTTTTGCATTGCTCATTGGGATCATCTCTGTCTTTATCGCAGGAATCATTCTAGGAGTAATATTTGGGCTAATATACGGCTGGGCTTATGAGAAGATTCCTGGCAGAACAGCTATAATCAAAGGCATCATCTTTGGCATAATTCTATGGCTAATTTTCTCTGTAATACTTGGCTTTGGTAATTTGGGATATGGTGTTACTTACTATCTATACAGTCTAGTAGAGGGTTTGATCACATCCCTTATCTTCGGTCTTCTTCTAGGCTACTTCTATAACAGATTTACTCCTAAGACTGTAGAGTGATTTAATCTCCATAAAGTGGAGAGCTTTTGGCTTTCGAACTTCAAATCCCTAGCTGGGTTGCCATTCTAATAGCTCTAATCCCAGCTTTTGCTGTATTCGTATACTTCGCTAAAACTAAGGGGTCTATGTGGCTTGCCTTCGTACTTGGAGGAGCAGGCTGGTTCGGTGCATTACTTCTAAGAGTCTTACCTCTACAGCTTCCATTGTTGATTTATGGACAGGATTTTGCATCGAGTCTGATCTACTTTGGTTATGCATCTCTCCTTGCAGGTCTCTTTGAGGAAGGTATTCGATATATTTGCATAAGAAAGGCATCATTTGCTAGAGAAGATCATAAGCATGTCCTATCCCTTGGTCTTGGATGGGGGTTCTTAGAAGCAGTGATCATCTATGCGTTAAATGTTCTTGTCATTCTTTTTCTGATGCCTGAATATACCTTTATGGACCTATTGCCTGGAGCCATAGAAAGGAATACTGCTATTCTTCTACATATTGCTCTATCCTTCTTGGTTCTCTGTGCATTAAGTATGAAAAGATTTCTCATATTGGCAATAGGAATTCATGCAGCAGTGAACACAATAACCTTGTGGATTTACCATTATGTATTCGTTGGAGAAGTCTGGCTTGTTGAGGGAATTCTATTTGCCATGGTCCTTATCGTTGCGTTATTTACATACCTTATAGTGAAGAGATACTCACCTATAAAACCGAAACAAGAGCAAATGCTAGAAGCGATATAGAATTTGTAGCCATTTACTTCTTAATGTATAGATCATCGTACCTTTTGTTTACTTGAGAACAACCTCTGTTCAACTCATTCGTAAATATGCAAAGCCTAGAAGGATTATCTCGAGCAAGTTCGTAACAGAAGGAGCATTGTGTCTTTCCTATACCAAACTTCTTACGACTGTTCTCCCTTCGAATTTCATTGCATAGTTCCAGAGCTATTTCTCTTGGGATTTTCATTTCCATGATATAATACAATCAAAAGATATCGTTAATACCTATTTATTAGTTCCACTAGGTTTCTAATATTAGCAAGTTATAGTAGTGTTTAAAAATTCAAAATAATAGCATGATGATGATCCATGAAGATATTGGTAATGGGCGCAGGAGCAATAGGCTCTGTATTTGGAGGTTTTCTATCTAATTCACAAGATGTAACACTAATTGGTAGAGAAGATCATATATCTGCCGTTAGAAAAAAGGGGCTCAAAGTATCTGGGATTTGGGGCGAGCATTTATTCAAAAATCTTAAGGCTTTCACATCTGCTGATGAATGTAAGATCTTTGCGCCTTATGATCTAGTGCTAATAACTACAAAGTCTTACGATACTGAGCATGCTACAATGCAAATACTACCTTTGATAGGAAAAGATAGTATCGTAGTTTCTGTTCAGAATGGTATAGGAAACGAAGAAGTAATTGCCAAGATAGTTGGAAAGGAGAGAACAATGGGAGGCATGGCCATCTTTGGGGCTATGCTGATAGAGCCTGGGCATGTAAAAGTTACAGTTTATGCCAGCGAATGCCTTTTTGGTACTCTTTCACAGGATATGGAAAAGTCAAGAGCTATAGCAGAGATGATATCTAAAGCTGGAATTCCTTCTTTGCCAACAGAGGACATAATAAGAGAGAAATGGATGAAAGTATTCTATAATATCGCTTTAAACCCCCTCTCAGCAATTCTGAAGGTTCGATATGGTGCACTAGGAATTTACGATGAGACAAGAGCAATTATCAAGAGCATGCTCCAAGAGGCTTTCCAAGTTGCAAAGGCAGAAGGGATAAGGCTAAAATTCACTTATGATGAATACTTTGACTATCTTATGGAAAAGCAATTACCACCAACTTCAGAGCATATTAGCTCTATGCTTCAGGATTTAGAAAGACATAAGAAAACAGAAGTAGATTATATGAACGGAGCGATAGTGAGATTAGGAAAGGCTCATGGCATCAAGACTTCTGTCAACGAGACTGTAGTCAATTTGATCAAGACTTTGGAAAGGATGTATGGAGTGCCTTCCCGTAGGTAAATCTACTATTCTTCTAAATTTAGTAGTATCAAATGAAAATAAGTCAAGATTATATGCTTCAAGGTAATCAAACGTTCAATTCATTCCTTTTTATAGCTATTCTTTCTGATTTATTGTGCAGATTTTAGTAGAAAATGTGAATATTAGTTCATATTATTTAGGAAAAACTATATATATGTATTTTAGAAATCCTTATGACTATGAAAACTATATTCAGAGAAGACGAAAAGATGCCTTACAGAATAGGAGCTGACGGCAAGCTAGAGCCGTTGATCATAAGCCCTGAAGAAGCTCTACAGATCATAGAGGAACAGAAAGTGAAGTTCGTCGACCTTCAGTTTACAGACGGTCCTGGAAGGTTACAGCATGTAACTATTCCTGCCCATACTCTAAAGCTCAACCATTTTAAAGAAGGAATACCAAAGCTAGATGGCTCTTCCATAAGGGGATTCGTCGATATCCATGAATCAGATATGAACCTTAAGCCAGATCCTTCCACATTGGCTATAATTCCTTGGATTTCAGATAGTATAAAAACGGCAAGAATGATCTGTGATGTATATTGGGGCTATGGACTTGGGAGGTTTTCAAGAGAGCCTAGGGCAGTTGCTCAAAGAGCTGAGGAGGTCTTAAAGAATGAGGGTTACGATACCTCTTACTGGGGTCCAGAGCTAGAGTTCTTTGTTTTTGATAAAGTAACTTGGGATGCTACAACGCCCTTTTACAGTCAAGGCTACAAGATAGAGTCGAAAGAAGCCATATGGAGTTCTTCAGGGATGAACTATCCTATAAGGTTCAAAGAAGGTTACTTTCCAGCTCCACCACAAGATACATTGATGGACTTTAGGGCTGAGTGTGTTAAAGCCATGGAAGAATCTTTTTACATTCCTTGTGATGCCCATCACCATGAAGTAGCTACAGCTGGTCAGTGTGAGATAGACATACACTATGACACTTTGACGAGAATGGCTGATAACGTTATGACCTACAAGTTTATTGTAAAGAACATAGCTCATCAGAAAGGAATGATAGCCACCTTCATGCCCAAACCTGTCTTCATGGACAATGCCTCAGGAATGCATGTTCATGTTAGTTTATGGAACAGTGGTCAGAACCTTTTCTACGATTCCGACGATTCTTATGCAGAATTAAGTCAACTAGGTCGATACTTTGCGGGAGGGTTGATGGAGCATAGCAGATCATTGGCTGCAATAGTAGCTCCTACTACAAATTCTTACAGAAGATTGGTTCCTGGCTATGAAGCGCCAGTATTCATTGCTTGGTCTCGTCGCAATAGATCTGCCAACATAAGAATACCTGTATATCAAAAAGGTCCAAATAGCTCAGCAGCGAAAAGGATAGAGTTTAGAACCCCTGATCCTTCTTGTAACCCATACTTCTGCTTTTCTGCTATGATCGCTGCTGGACTGGATGGCATAAAGAAGAAGATAGACATAGGAGACCCTGTCGATGAAGACATATACAAACTAAGTCCTGAAAGGAGAAGGCAACTTGGGATAAGAGAACTTCCAGGAAGCCTTAAGGAAGCAATAGAGGAGTTAGATAGCGATAGAGATTATCTTAAACCGATATTCACAGATGAGTGCATAGACAAGATTATAGAGAACGGAAAGAGAGAGTCTTTGGAGATAGCTATAAGACCTCACCCTCATGAATTCTACCTATACTTTGACATATAAATAACAAATGTATAACGTATATATGCAAGAAAAAGTCGCAAGTATAAAGGAAGTATTTATTAAGAAGTCAACTCTTTGGCAATGTTAATAGGGAAAAACATATGTTGAAAAGCAAGAAACTAATATCCATAGCTGTAATCAGTCTATTCATATTCCCAATGCTCTTCGCTTCAGTACCAATTGTACCAATTGTAAAAGCTACAGTACCGATCACACAGATAGGATTATGCATTGATGGCTCTGGGAGCATTTCTAGTAGTAATTGGAACATAATTAAGAGTGGAATTGCAAATGCAGTTTCTACTCTGCCCTATGATTCTATTGAGCTTACTATTGTTCAGTTCGGAGGTACTACAGCACGAGTAGAACTCTATCCTACTATTATCACTGCAGCTAATGTAGGATCAGTGGTTGCTACGATCAATGCTATGAGTAAAATAGGAGGTACCACTCCTATGGCTGCAGGCCTTAGCCTTACATGGAATACGATGCACAGTTCGCCAAACTTTGCTACAGCTACAAAGCAGATCATCAACATAGTAACTGATGGTAATCCTAATGTGCCTTCTCCAACTTCTACTGCAAGAAGTCTCGTTACATCTGCTCGTAACACAGCAGTTTCTCAAGGATTGGACGAACTTGATGCAGAAGCCATAGGAACAAATCCTAGTATCAATTGGTTAAGAGACAATGTTGTATATCCTCAGCCAGGCAGTATAGCAGCTGTAGGAAATCCTAGTTCATTCGTAGCTGGTTGGGTACTACCCATTTCTAGCTTTGCAAACTTTCCAGAAGCCATAAGTTACAAGTTCGAGATCTTGATTCCTGCTGAAGTTTTGACCATTGAAAAATCCGCCTCACCACCCCATGGTAGTTCTGTCAAGTCTGGAGACACGATAACCTACACTATAACCTATGGCAATACAGGCAGTGCCGATGCAACTAACGTAGTAATCATAGATGCCATACCAACTCACACAACTTACTTTACAGGTAGCGCTTCTGGAACAGACACAACTATAGAGTATAGCCATGATGGAGGTTTGAGCTATGATGGGAGTGATTCAGCCCCTGTCACACATATAAGATGGACTAGAGCAACTTTGACTGCAGGTACAACTGGACAAACGGTTTCATTCAAAGTTACCGTTGATTCTGTACCCGAAGGCACAACTATCAGTAACAAAGCAAGCATTGATAGTGATGATACAGAACCAGATGAAAGCAATACAGTGACTCACACAGTTACCAAACCACCGTGCACGTGCGAAGATGTACTGAGAGAAGTATTAAAGATAGAATATAAGTTAGATGAGGGAGGATTTTTCTGGACTTTCGTTAATAATTGGTTCAAAGATATAGAGGGCAAGTTATGGTCATGGGAAAATAGCGTGAAGAATGATACAATGGCAATATGGACACTGACAAACAATATTCATGGTTGGGCTAACTTGACAGTTGCGTTGGATGACATAAAGAGTGAGATTGAGGGAATAGAAACAGACATAAGTAGTCTTCTCACAACTAATCACTTTAATACTATCATAGGAGACTTTACTGGTAATACTTATGGATGGACGAACATTGTGGAAGCCTTAACCGACATAAAGAGTGAGATCGAAGAGATAGATGAAGGAGCTACAGTTTCAATAACAAAACTCGATGTTCGAGTACCAGAGCAAGGGGACGTCGGGCAAAGTGAGTGGGCGGCAATTTGGGATCTAGACGTTGGTCCTGGGTCGACCGATGATCTGTTCTTCTTCTTAATCGTCACAAGGGCGGACAACGGACAACCAGTGACCGGGCTAACCACTAGTGACTTCTCGGTTACTTTCTACGACAAAGATGACGCAACTGACACGGCATTGCTAACTGTCGCAAGTGTAACTGAAAGTGGGGGTGTCTACAGGATCGTGCTCAGCTCGGGCGGAGTAGTCGATGATAACGGAGTACTTAAGGTAACGGTCACAAAAACCATCTCCAGCGAGACGTTCACAGGTACCATTCTCATCGCAGTAAAGAAATAATAAAAAACCATAAACTCATACTTTTTATTTTTATATAAGTATTTTGAGGAAAGAGATCATGAATGCCCACAAAGAGGATGATATGAATGAGAGCATAAAGTGTAAGAAGTGTGGCTTTGAAAATCCAGCTAATGTAAAGTTTTGTGGTAATTGTGGTGCAAAACTAAGTGCTATAGTTGAAGCTAATAAATTCGAAGGATTAGCACTATTGCATATAACAGGTAGTGCATATTTGCTCATATCATTAATATCATCATACAGCCTCATATCTATATTCTCTAACGCTTTAGTAGGAGAACGCAATACCCTCATGATTCTATACCTTGCATCAGGACTGTTAGGATTGTATGCTGGATATGAATTCTATATTGGTAAAATCAGCAAGTATTTGAAATTTATATCAGCATTGGTAATAATAATAGGTCTAGTATCTACATCTCTCTTATTCTGGGCAGGATTAGTAGTAATGGGCGTCATCGGACCTGCTTGGATAATATTCTTGATAAATGCTTGGATGCTATGGAAAGAGAGGAAAAGATTATAGCATCAATAGAACAGTCTCAGCTTGGCGCTCTAAAATTCGTCTTATTTTTTACCTTCTAATACGCGAAATCCAACTCGATATTCTATTATACACATTTACCATTATGCTATCATCTGCAAAATTGCCAAAGTTATCGTAGGCTCTAACAGTTATCGTATGCCAACCGTTGCTGACAGACTTTGTGTTCCAATAGCAATAGTAAGGATTGCTATAATCAATGCTTATCAAGTTGTCATCCACGTAAAACTCTACTTTGCTTATCCCAGATTCATCAGATACAGATGCTGATATCTTTAAATTATTTGAAACTTTTGCGCCGTTCCTAGGTTTTGTGATGCTTACAATAGGAAGAGTTCCATCGCCAACTACTTCATTATATACATTTACACTGACTGAATCTGATTCTCCAATGTTTCCAGACGCATCATACGCTTT
>JARVKD010000012.1:31675-32028 GCA_029775875.1 Nitrososphaeria archaeon | reverse complement strand
CGGGATGGTTAGGATCAACCCCACTATCGAGAACAGCTATTATAACGTTAGAATCTCCTGTTGAAATGTCCCATGCTTGTGGGGCTAAGATTTTTCCTAAGTGCCATTGTGATGAGTAATATTGATCGTTGGGAATGATAGAAGGAGGTATTTTAAAGTCTTCTTCTACAAAATCTATTAAAGGATTAGTTAATAATTCTGATTTAATGTATTGTAAAGATTCTCGTGAAGCAGAGACTTTAAGGACCTGAGTCTGAGGAATTTCGTCCTCTATTTCAAGCCCCAATGAATTTAGAAGCCCTACTTTGTATTGCTCACTTACCCCAGGCTTGAATTTAATTAATAATAATTCA
>JARVKD010000012.1:0-31665 GCA_029775875.1 Nitrososphaeria archaeon | reverse complement strand
GGCTTAAATTTTATCAATAATTCACCTGATAAATTACCTAAATTGACGGTTAATCCGAGCATAGGGGTTACGAAAAGCCCAGTAAGAATAACGAAAATCAATACAATACTAGATGCTCTTGGAGGCTTTCCCCTATTATGTTTCTTGAACGAATTATTAACAACCTCCTTAGATTTTAACATGTTCATAACGTATAGATATTACAAATATTTAAACACGGAAGAATCTGCTTATCCTTTATGGGTAAGGTTAATAATTTAAGTAAATAATTATACATAAGTTATAAGTAACGAAAGAAAAAATCTTATGCGAATGATATATTTCGGTTCATCTTAGAAAGGAAAAGATTAAACTTTATGTAATAAAATCCATTTTATGGCGATTCTATCAAATTTTGCTGGAGTAAAGATTGGCGATGAATATCCTGTTCGAATAATGGGAGTAATAAATGTAAGCCCTGAATCTTTCTACAAAGGATCGGTAAGAAAGTCTCCTAGTGAGATAGCAAAATTGGCAAAAAAGATGGAAGAAGAAGGGGCTGATATAATAGACATTGGAGCCATGTCAACAGCACCATACTTGAAGACAGAAATATCCATAGAAGAAGAGATCGAGAGATTATCTATGGCTATAAAAATCGTAAAAGAAACTGTCTCTTTACCAATATCTGCTGACACAACAAGAAGCAAGTCTGCAGAGGCAGCCATAAAGGCTGGAGCAAATATCATCAACGATGTTTATGGTCTAAAGGGAGATGAGAATATGGCAAGAATAGTTTCTGATTATGATGCTAGCCTTGTAATTGCTGCTCATGCAATAAAACACGATCGAGGAAATCCTATTGAAAAAATCAACATGACTTTGAAAGAAAGTTTGAATATTGCGAGAAAAGCTGGGATAGATGATGGGAAGATAGTAATTGATCCTGCAATAGGCTTTATTCGCGATGCAAATATTCCATGGCATATTTGGGATTGTTATGTGATAAAAAATCTTGAAAAACTCCGTGAACTCGATAAACCTATTTGCATAGCAGTATCGAGAAAATCCTTCATAGGGAAGATATTGAACCTAAAAGAGCCTGAAGATAGGCTTTTTGGCTCTTTATCAGCAACAGCTATAGCCGTTTACAATAGTGCTCATTTGATACGCACCCATGATGTAATTTCCACACTGCAGGTTGCAAGACTTGCAGAGTTCATAAGAAAGATTTAATAGAACCGATCAAGATAGAATCATTAGATTTAATGCTGATTTCTAGTGGTATATTTTTATACTAAAAGCTTTAGACGAGTGTTGATATAGCTAAATGTCCATTAATGCTGAGAACAGGCTAAGGCTAGGGATTGTTCTTGCCCTGACTTCTTCATATATGGTGATTGAGATCATAGGAAGCATTTTGACAAATAGCCTAGCTTTGATGTCCGACGCTGTTCACATGCTATCCGATGTCGGAGGATTATCTATGTGCTTTTTTGCTAGCTTCTACGCCATGAAGCCACCTACCCCTGAAAAATCCTTTGGTTACCATCGTATCGAGATACTTGTAGCTCTATTCAATGGTATCATACTAATAGCATTGGTAGCATACATATTCTTCGAGGCTTACAAGCGTTTCCTTTATCCACCACAAGTTCTAGGTCTAGAGATGCTGATAATAGCTACTGTAGGCTTAGCAGTGAACTTGATAGGGGCCAGGATACTATGGAATTCATCGAGGGAAAACCTTAACCTTAGATCAGCCTTTCTTCACGTGATCATGGATGCCTTAGGTTCTATAGGAGCCATTACTTCTGGAGCAGTAATCTTTCTGACAGGATTAAGAGTTGCAGATCCTATAGCAAGTGTAGCCATAGGTCTGATCATGATACCTACCATCTACAGGCTATTGAAGGGGAGCGTGAACATACTTATGGAAAGTGCGCCAGAGCAGATATCTCCGAAAGAAGTTGAAAAGGCCTTATTGAGCATAAAAGGTGTTGAAGAAGTTCATCATTTGCATTTGTGGACGATAACTTCTGGGATATATTCAATAAGCGCCCATCTCACTATAAACAAATCTGAAGAATGGTGTTGTATCTTAGAAGAGGCAAGGAAAGTCCTTAAAGAGAGGTTTAAAGTAGTTCATAGCACTATACAGATAGAAGATAAAGAGAGGCACAAACTGCATATAAACAAAGAGAATAAAGGTTGCTGAAAGTAATGAGTAAGTAATTATAATTAACTCAAGATATTTGTAATACAATTGTAGTGCACAAATTAAGGCTTATATGTTCTTCTTATCCATGCAAAATAGGATACGATATGATAACGATTATCGATTGGGCAATAGTCTTTGCATACATAGCATTGATGTTCATCTTAGGAATAGCTATGTATAAACGCTCCGGAGCTTATGATGATTATCTAATCGCTGGGAGAAAGTTCAATGCTCTATACATTGCTTTGACCCTTGCTGCCATGATCTCTAGCGCTACTCTAGGTGTGAGCGGTCTTGGATACTTGTTTGGACTATCTGGAGCATGGTTCTTCATAATGCTCGGTATTGGTGCATGGATACTATTCTTTACAATAGCTGGAAGGTTAAGAGTTTTAGCGCAGTATGCCATAACAGACATTTATGAGTTAAGGTATGATTCTCGTTGTCGTGTTCTTATTACAGTATTAGGTGTCTTTGCATACATAACTCTTCTTAGCATAGGCTTTGTTGGAGGTGGGCTCGTTTTGAATGCCTTCTTTAACATTCCTCTTGTCATAGCCATGCTAATAATAGCCATACCCTTCATCACATATACAGCCTTAGGAGGAATATGGGCATCTGCAGTAACGAACATAGTCAAGTTCCTTGTTCTTGTAGCTGGGTTGGCAATTCTTATACCCACTGCCTTGTCTGGAGCAGGTGGATGGGAGAAAGTTGTCACAACGCTCTCGCCAGATAAATTGAACTTATTTTCAGACGTGGGTCTTTTGTCCATATGGTCCTTCTTCTGGCTCATGACTCTGAGCTTCTGGGTAGCTGCTGATATCTATCAGATGTTATTCGCAGCCAAGAGTGTTCGCACTGCAAGGATAGGATTGGTCTTCGCAGGCATTTTGATAATAATTGTAGGAATGGCAGCAGCCATTATAGGCATGTTCGCCTCAGTACAATTCCCAGGCATACCGCCAGAAGCAGCAGCCCCATTCGTTGCTTTAACCAATCTAGATACCGGACTTTCTGGACTTGTATCAGTAGCTTTACTCAGTGGAAGCGCGATAGCTGTAGTGATCTTTCAGATTGTAGCTGCAACTCTACTCATAAGGGGCATCTGGCCCAAATTAAAGATGAGCATGAACAGGATAAGAGTGATAAGCGCCATAATGGGAAGTGCAGGGTTTGTTTTAGCAGCCATCTTTCAAAACATAATCTTGTTGGTAGAGCTTACCTTTCGCATAATGATACCAGCAACGTTTGTTACAGTCCTAGCAGCCTTCTATTGGAAGCGAGCAACAGCAGCAGGAGCCTTTGCCTCTTCCCTCATAGGGTCCAGTGTAGCAGTCTCATGGGCTTTTCTAGCCCTTCCCTTGTTAGGAGTAGATCCATTGTTGCTACAACCAACTTTACTAGAACCAACGTTCATAGGAGTCCTTGCATCTTTTATAGCTCTCGTAGTAGTCTCTTACTTGACTAGTCCGCCTTCTATGGAGACGTTACAGCTTTTTATACCAACGAGAGACCCAAAGCCTTGTGAAAAAGAAAAGAGTTGATGAAGATGAGTACTATTCTTAATAAAGTCAGCATAATAGGAGATAAAGCAAAAGCGTCTCAATTCATAGAGAAATTAAAGGGAAAAAATCCTGTCTTTGTTTGCACCATAGCCAACACTAGAACTGCCATGGTGCCAGGTATAACAGTTGCTGGTGCAGTCCCTGAAATTGTGAAGTGTACCCCTCCAGCAGACGCTGAGTTGATCTACTACAGCGAGTGTAAGTGCATTTCTGGAATACCAGCAACCCCTGACGGGAAACCAACGCCAGCGATAATAACCTTGAGCGCTTTGAGATTGGCAAATATACCTTTATTCATCGTAGAGGCTGGTTGTGAAGTGAAGCCCAATACACCATATATCTCCATCAATATTCCAAGCCCTGGGGATAACATACAGAATGGTAGAGCCTTGGATAGAGATGTTGTCGAGAGGGCTATGAAATATTCAGAGATCATAGGAAGAAATTTTGCCGAGATAGCTGATTATTTAGTTCTAGGAGAGAGTATACCAGCAGGGACTACTACAGCTTTAGGAGTGTTGATGAGCCTTGGTATAGATGCTAGAGGTAAAGTAAGCAGTAGCATGCCTGAAAACCCTCATGAGATAAAGAACAAAGTTGTTGAGGAAGGGATGAAGGCAGCAGGCATTAAGATAGGCAGCCTTAAAGATGATCCTATTGGGGCAATATCCACTCTCGGCGATCCTATGATGGTAAGCGTTACAGGCATGACTTTAGGAGCTGCGCAGAAAGTCCCGGTAATTTTGGCAGGGGGTACACAGATGACAGCAATAGTAGCATTGATCAGCAGAATTAGACCTAATGTTCTTAGAAATGTTGCTGTAGGCACGACCAATTACATAGTTGAGGATAAAACATCCAGCATTGGCTGGCTTATCAAAAAATCTGCAAACATTCCCATCTTTGGTGCCGATCCAGGACTTGGCGAATCCAAGAAAGAGGGGCTCAGAGCCTATGCCCATGGCTTTGTTAGAGAAGGAGTAGGAGCTGGTGGTGTAACTTTGGCAGCCATGCTTAAATCTAAAGGCAAGATAACCACTGATGTAATAAGAGCTGAAATTGAGAGAAATTACGAAAAGATAGTAGAATCGAGGTTAAAGAATCTTACTAGACCATAATGTTCATTCTTTTCTTTAAGGCTCCATCACAAGCATGGCAATCCTCAGAATCAACATCTGGCTCAAGGCGCTTATGAATCTCGCACAATAACTTGGAGTCTCTTATGAAATCACAGGCTTCTGTAATTCTTAGCCTAAACTCCCTTCGGCTTATCTTTCCTTGGAAAAGAAGATCGGCAATTTCGTTTGTCATGCTTTTAATCTCATCTACATCATCTAATTTCAAAATCATGGCCCGCTTGCCTTTCATATAATAACTTACAGCAGCCTGAGTTATTTCCAACTTCTTAGCAACTTCCTCTTGCATTAGACCATAACCTTCAATGAGCCTTCTTGCTATCATGGCCCTCAAAGTTGGAATAGCAGTCTTGTAGACCATCTCGTAAGGTAGTATCATGATTTCCCATAGAATTAATATCATAAGTATCTATTAAATATAACCTAGTTTTTGAAAATTCTTTTGAAGACTAAATTATTTTCCATTATCACTTTGTAACTTTACCTTTTTCTTAATACAGTTATAGCCCTAGTCAAACTTCGATGGACATAAACCTCATGCCTTTCTTTTACCTCAAATGCATCTAAATTATTAAGTTCGATAGTGTTAGGATGAACGATGATGCAATACCTTCCTTTAGGTATAATTGCATCTGCTTGTAGGATGAAATCTTGTAACAAATTCATAGTCTTTATCCCTCTTGATGATGCACATCTCCCATAAGGCACATCTGTTACTATAGCATCAACATTCCTTATTGGTAGCATTAATGCGTCTGAATTTATTACGCCAAGGCTTTCTAGCATGTAATGCTTTAGATTATCCATGGATCCTCTACACATCTTCATAGATACATCTATCCCAATCGTATTGATTCCAATGATGGATGCTTCTATCAACACGCTTCCTGTGCCACAAAATGGATCTAGTAACAAATCTCCTTCTTTAACATGTGATAAATTGACAAGCCCTCTTGCAAACTTAGGATAAAGAGCCGAGGGATGAAAGAAAGGTCTTGCCCTAGGTCTCCTTGACTTCCAAATTCTTTTTTCCATATAATCTGTGAAGCCTAAAAGAAGATGCTCACCAAAGATTATGCCAATTACGATATTTTGAGGGTTTTTCAATGAGACCTTTGCTTTAGGTAATCTTTCCTTAACAGCAGAGCCTATAATGGCTTCCATTTTCCCTGATAAGTGTTGATCAGATAGATTGAAGATATATGCTGCAAAACTCACAGAATCTTCCATAAATTCATCGAAGGCTATAGCTTTGATAGATTTCTCTGCATTCTCTATTTTACAATGAGTTAAAAGATTACCGCCAGCATTAGCGTATGCACTTCTCTTCAAAATTGTTTTTAAATCAAATCTTCCATCTACAACCATCACTCTATCATTAATCGCCTCAAACCTTGCTTTATCATCATAGGTTTCTACTATAGCCCTCAATTCTGCTTGGGGCAATGTGCTTCTCTCTCCTGAAAGTAAGAAGAATTTCTTGTTTGTCAATTTGAATAATGAACTTACATTATAACGTAACTCATAGAGTAGAAAGGTAAGACGCTAAAATTGGAGCAACATCGATCTTGCTCACAGGGCTTGGTATTGTATTGGTTCCTATGACTTCTTCAACCCCTATTTTTTTAATTCTATCCAAAGCATCTTCAACCAGTAATGGATGAATGCAAGTCGCAAAAATTCTTTTAGCCCCCCATTCCTTCAACTTCATTGCAGCTAGCTCCATAGTCTTACCGCTACTTATTATATCATCTACAAGTATTACATCTTTATTCTGAACTTGCTTAGCCACATCCTTAAAGGAAATTTCACCAGTAGTCCTATCTCTTACCTTTTCAAGGACGATATGATTTATCTTAAGAATTCTTGCGAAGGCTTCTACCCTGATAGACCCTCCAAAGTCTGGAGATATTGCTACTGCTTCACTTAAAGTATGATTTTTGCTGAAGTATTCAGCCAATAAAGGAATCGCTGATACGCTATAAGCAGGTATGGAGAAGAGTCCCAAACCTTCTACGTTGTGTATATCAACTGTGACTACTCTTTTGACTCCTACAGACCTCAGCAGATGGGCAAACACTCCCAAGCTAACTACCTCTCCTTGTAAGAATGCTCTATGCTGCCTAGCATAGGCAAGATATGGAATTATTGCATAAACCTCTGCCCCATCTTCACTGAGCTTATGAGCTAGAAACAATAGCTGTGAGATATGCCTATCAATAGGTGGATAAGTCGATTGAACTATTGCAACTCTCTTATTTCTAACATCACTGATTATCCTAAAGTAGCTTTCACCGTCTGGGAAGACTTTTGAATCGATATGCAAAATATCAGCCCCAACATTCCTAGCTATGTTTATCGCCAATTCCTTCGACGCTGGTCCTGGAGCTATCAGCCATTCTCTTTGTGAAGATTTAGCCATACCTATGAGGATTGATTTACACTGCCTTTTTTCCTTATCGTTCTTTAGAAAGTCCTATAAGGACCTGATAACATAATATTCTTGCTAAAGAGTAAGAAGGAGTAGCGCTAATGGAAAAGGAAGCCATGGCTTATACAAAGATTGACAATAACTATGTAAAATGTAATCTATGCCCTAGATCATGTGTAATAAAGAGTGGTAAGAGAGGATTTTGTAGGGTTAGAGAGAATAGAGATGGTAATCTTTTCACTTTGATATACGGTCTAACCACGGCAGAGGCTATCGATCCGATAGAAAAGAAGCCATTATTCCACTTCTGGCCTGGTAGTGATACATACTCTATATCAACTCTATCCTGCACCTTTGCATGTCCATGGTGCCAAAATTGGGAGATAAGCCAAGCATCTCCTGGAGAAGTTTATGCCCATGAACTCACTCCTGATAAAGTTGTTGAGAAGACAATCAAATCAAACTCTTCATCCATATCCTATACTTATAATGAACCCTTGCTCTGGTATGAGTTTATATACGATACATCAAAGCTGGCAAAAGAGAATAAAATTCACAACATACTGGTTACCAATGGCTATATAACAGAAGGGGCTCTTTCACAATTAGTTGATTTCATAGATGCTGCCAACGTTGACATAAAGGGCTTCACTGACAATTTCTATCGAACCTATTGCAAAGGAGATTTAGAATCTGTATTATTAGCAACGAAGCTGATGAAGAAAAGAGGAGTTCATATCGAAGTCACAAATTTGATAATCCCTGGAATAAACGATTCTACTGATGAAATAAGACAGCTTTCCATATGGATAAGAGATAATGTTGGGAAGGATACTCCTTTACACTTCTCAAGATTCTTCCCTCACTACAAGATGGTCGATAGACCTCCAACTTCTTTTGAGACTTTGATAAAAGCTAAGAAAATAGCTGAGGAAGAAGGATTACATTATGTTTACATTGGAAATGTTCCAGGAGAGGGAGAGAATACCTTTTGCCCAAATTGCAAGCATATTTTGATAAGAAGAATGGGTTTTGACGTGCTTAAAGTTGATCTAGCAAAAGGAAATACATGTCCTAAATGTGGATTTAAGATCAATATAGTAGGAAACGCCAATGCTAGAACCTTTGGAAGATGGTTTTACTAGCAAGCAATAATGGTGAAGAACTTATAAGCAATTTTAAGAATAGAATAAGTCAAGGACAATTTAATTATGTAGTGTGACTTAAATGTGGAGAGCGCTTCGCCCAGATTCCATAAATGTGCTTTATGATAAAAAATGCAGAAAATCTCTATCAAGATACTTCGACATAATCTTCGATAAGAAGCTTGCAAAGTTTAAGCTGTTGAAGACCTTTCCTGCAGAGTTCCAAGATATGGATAATTCTGAGATGTGGAAGATGCATAATAATTTGATAAAGGAATTCAAGACTTATGTAAAAGAAGTTGATTCAGGTAATAGAAAGCCCGATGAATCTGCTAAAAGTAGTCTATTAGACCTTAAGATAGAACTGGCTGAAAGAATTCTTGAGAGATGCACGTTTTGCATGAGGGCTTGTGCAGTAAATAGACTTAAGGGCGAAACGAAGTATTGTGGTTGTAATTCAAACTTCCCTGTTTCGACTATGTTCGATCATTATGGAGAAGAGCCTGAACTAATACCATCCTTTACTGTCTTCACGATAGGTTGCACTATGAGATGCCTTCACTGCCAAAATTGGAGTATAAGCCAATGGTATGAACCTGGAACATTATATGAATTAGAAAAAGTAGCTAAGCAAGCAGATTTAGCAAGAGCAAGAGGTTGTAGAAATCTGAACATGGTAGGAGGAGACCCTACACCTTATCTTTATCATTGGTTGAAAGTATCAAAAATGATTAATGAGAATATACCAACGGTTTGGAACTCCAATAGCTACTATAGTCATCCTTCATCACAACTATTGGCTGAGTGGGCAGATGTTTACTTATTGGATTTTAAGTATGGTAATGATGATTGCGCAGTAAGAATTTCAGATGCGCCAAAGTACTGGGAGGCTTGCACAAGAAACCATCTCATTGCTAAAGAGCACGGAGAGTTGATAATTCGAATACTGGTTTTACCAAAGCATATCGAATGTTGCTTTAGACCCATAGTAGAATGGATAGTTAAAAATCTAGGAAGAGATGTTAGAGTTAATGTTATGTTTCAGTATACACCTCATTGGAGGGCTGATGAAGTGCCAGAGTTAAGAAGGCGCTTAAATAGTGATGAGATGGAGCAAGCTGTAAAAATAGCAAAAGAAGTTGGCTTAGAGAATTTCATCACTTAAGATAATCTCATGAATTTAGTATTTAGGCTAGTTTGTGAAAAGTGTAACACTCTTAGGCACTTAAAAAATGATTTAGTATTCAGAATCAGACTTTCGCAAACAAAACTTCGTTGGGCTTATTACAAGGTATTTTCCAATATGAAAAGAAGGATCAATCTCCAAAAGCTAATAAACCTATAACTTCATCAACTTCCTCTCTCTTACTTCGAGAAGCTTTCTTGCTGTCTTCTCAAAATCCAATCCATTGACTTGCTCAACCTTCTCAACTAAATCCTTTGGAAAAGCCTCAATTCCCTTAAATGCCCCTGCCATACCTCCTACTATCGATGCTATAGTGTCAGAGTCTCCTCCAATATTTGCAGCCATTATTATAGCATCCATAGGATCGCCGTTAGTAGCGAAAAAGATGCCAAAGGCAGTAGGTATGGCTTCATTAGATTCTATGCCAGCCCCAACATAATTGTAGAGTGAATCTGTCATTTCTTCAATATTCTTTGCTTTTAAGACTATCTTTATAGCCAGTTCAATTCTCTTATCGACTGGAGCTGCTGGATAAAAAATTCCAAACTTGGCGCCACGCTTTGCACCTTCTATTCCAGCCTCGATTGCATCAACCCCACATTTTCCTATGATGGCCTTTGATATAGCACACGCTACAGACGAAGCAGCAGAGATAGCTACGCTAGTGTTATGAGTCAGCGCACATGCCTTCACAACATCTTCTACAACCCTTTCTAGATCGAAGCCTGCATTCAAAATCCCTACAGGAGATATTCTCATAGATGCACCATCCGTGGTTCCTGTTCCAATGATGTCTTGAGGTTTAACTCCTTTAGCCATCTTCTTCAAGACTCTTTTTGTGCTAGGTCCAAGCAATCTATCTAAAGAAGTGCCTAATCCCTTGCTCCATTCGAACAAGCGTTGGGCAAAGCCTTCCTTTGATACAAACCCATCCTCAATTATAGCATCTGCTAAGATTAGCGTTATCCAGGTGTCGTCTGTAACCTGACCTGCCTTCAACCCATCGTGAATAATATGCCCAGCAGGCGCATCGATGAAATCCGTAACTCTCCCGAACTTTTCACGTATTTGATCTGGAGAGAAGCTAGAGGTAGGCATGCCCATAGCATCACCAATGGCTACGCCTGCTAAGCACCCAATGGCTCTTGATAGTATAGAATCAGAGTCTACTGCCATCTGTCACCAAATCCATAACCCATTATGCTAGGATATAAGCTAAAAGATTCATTATGAACCAAGAGGATAATAAGGGGATTTAACTTTCTATGCTAATCAGTTGATATAGAATTTGAGTAGCCCTATAAACGTAAGGCTTCCAAAAAAGTTAATTCGTGATATAGATGGATTTGCAAAAGAGTATGAGCTAAATAGGTCAGAAGTCATTCGCCAAGCCTTGACCTTTTACCTGACTATGCTTAAGAACATAGGAAGCATAGTTCGCCCAACTGTCTTCAAATTAGTTCCTTCACAAGTCACATTGATGAAGAGGGGAGATGTAACTCTCATGAAGCTACCAACAGGCTTGATTTTGAGTTTAAGTTACACATCCTCTGGTGGTATAGGTCCAAAACCCATGGATAAAATCAAGGTAGATGGTTTTACACTTGGTAGATTCATGACCAGAGTTGCTTTAATGGATACCATTTCTATAAACTCGTGGCCAAAGCTGATAATAGCTACACTAAGCGTAGAGATGAATCCTACTGGCATAGAAATACTAAGAGGCATAAAGAGCGAGGCGAAGAAGGTAGGAATGGACCCAGATCAATCTATAAGCATGAATACAGAAGAGAACATAAGCACAGACCAGACAGGCTTAGGGGTTACTGCTGTAGGATTGGTCCATGAAGACGAATTAAGAATGGGAAGAACTCAGCCGAACGATGCTCTAGTGCTAATGGGAGAGCCAAAGGTTGGGGATGAAGTTATTCAAGCTGAAAAAGAGGGAAAGATAGCAGACCTTCATGATCTGGTTAGATTAACACAGTTGGATTTCATTCATGATGTAATTCCAGTAGATACCCAAGGAATAGCTTATGAGGCAAGGATGATAGCCCATATGGTTGGGCGCCAAGTCGAGTTTTATAACAATATAAAGATTGATTTGGAGAAGCCAGCTGGTCCAGCCACCGCTGTTTTAACAACTATGGATGAAGCACAAATAGAAAAATTGACATGTATAACTAGAAAGCCCATAACCATTGTGGGCAAAGTCTTGTGAACTAATACTCTACACCAATTCTTGCCTTAAGACCCTTTGAATAGGGATGCTTTATCTTCTTAATCTCTGAGACATAGTCAGCATAATCATAAGCTTCCTTTGGGGCATATCTTCCTGTCAATACCAATTCTACATGCTCAGGTTTTTTCTTTATCAAGCCGATAACTTCTGACAAGTCTATCAAATTATGATGCACTGCTACCCATATCTCGTCCAATATAACCATATCATACTTGTTGCTATTGATGATCTTTTTTGCGTGCTCAAAACCTTTCCTAGCTAATTTAAAATCAGTCTCATTAGGAGCGCCATGAGAAAGCAACTTTCCACTACCAAATTGAATTACATTAAAGTTTCGAAACTTTTTGATAGATTTTATCTCGCCATACTTTTTCCCTTCAAATTCTCCCTTCATGAACTGTATCATGTAGACCTTTAATCCATGTCCTGCTGCTCTTAGACCTTGCCCTATGGCTGATGTAGTCTTGCCCTTACCTTTCCCAGTTATTATGTGAACAAGCCCTTTCTCTATCTTTGGAGTCAATACCCATTAACCTCTTGATTGGGAATTATCCCTCAACCTCCTCCCCACCACGAAAAATGTTTGCTAACGTTGCTGAAAGCTCAACCATTCCCTCGCGAGTAACAGACGATATAGGTATTAGTTCATGAGCAAAACCAAGCTCCACCAACTTATGTAGAATTCCACTACTCAACAAGTATTGGGAATCCTCCTCTCCTTCTCTTATAGATTCCTCGAGAGCAACAGAACTCGATGCCCATTTCATTATCTTACTTACTTGCTTTCCTATCATATCCCTTTTTGTAAGAACAGATATTTGTGCTGATCTTAGTCTTAGTTGAACAGAGGTTGCCAAGAGCGCTATAGAAACGAAGTTCATAGGAGTCGACACAAGTAAAGAATCGAATAAAAAGAGGACTGCTCTACCATCACATTTTAAATTGTTAACTATGAAAGGACCGCTATTTCTATAGACAAAGAGCTCCACTTGACCTGGTGTATCAACGATTACATAATCTGGCCTAAATTCATCTATCTCATCCTGAAGATCATTAAGCTTTGTAGCTATGAGATCAGAAGCAAGAATTAACGCTCCATTAGGCCCTAATTCATAAGACTCCATTATGGTCTGAAGGTCGATATAATTTCTTACATCGACATCAGGCGTATAAGGAAGCTCCAAAGCCCCTGGATCAAGGTTAACAGCAATAGCATTAGTGCCCTTTTCAGTATACCATGAGACTAGAGTTGATGTTAGAAGAGATTTGCCTGAACCAGCAGTCCCTACTATAAAGATCACAAACATGATAACATCAAATTAATTAGGAATTGTTTAAGAATTTTTGTTTGCTACTCTAACTCCATCATTGCCTATTAGGAGATTGGTAATAGATTTAAAGAGAATTATATCAACTCTCTTTTTCTAATTTTGATAGATCAATGGTAAGGTTTAACATTCTACTGAGTGTTTCCAAAACTGCTTTTGCTGCTTTCGGATCTGGATATTCTGGGTCTTCAAGGCTTGGTTGGGTTTTACCAAATAAGCATATGCCTTTAATTTCTCTTAGCATTCCTAGACCAAAAACAAGTCCTGAAAAACCATAGAAAGGACCTTCGTATCCAATATCAATATCGTATTTCTTCAGCTCTTTTATCAGCTCCAAATCGGTAGCAGCACAGCAAACATCTTTTCCTTCTCTTCCATAGCCTGCAATTACTATCATTCTCTTAACTCCAAACTCTTGGTAAAAATCTAAGATTTTGTGGGCTACCTCATACTGTCCATTGAAATTAGCATGATAGCCTTTTGTTATCAGCAATTCTGGATTAGTTAATAGGTGGAATTCAACTTTCGGAAGCTCTACTTGTCTCCCTTTTAAAAGAGTGCCAGCTTGACCAGGGTAATCTGGGTGTGATACATAAGAGGGGCTTGTCTGGTAAAGAATGGGGAAATGTTTTGAATACAATTCAGCAACCAATCTTGGTTTAAGTTCTTCAATCAAATAGTCTACTACTATCTTCCCAACCGATCTCAAGCCAGGAGAACCTACAATAGCAATGGGTTCTTTTACTACGGGCTTCTCGATGTATTTTATCCAACTCATTATTTCGCCCTAAAGGTAGATGTCTTTTGGGGGTGGACTAACAGATTTGCGCATTTCCTCAACCCAGCGGCGCTCTAACTCTTCCATTTTTTGAACAAAATCTTCAGCCATCTTAGCCTCTTGCTCTAAAGGCTTCATATCGATCTTAATGTCTAGCATTTTGCTCAAAACTTCTAAAAGCGCCTGTGCAGCTTTTACATCAGCGAGAACACGGCCTGATGGAGTCATGTAGCCCGGAGTTTCACTCAGCAGGCAAACGCTTTGAATCCTCCTAAGTTTAGCAAGTCCGAATAGTAATCCATTAGTGCCGCTAATACTTCCAGCATCCATAGGCAAGACATCATACTTTTTGAGTTCTTCCACCAGTTCTGGCTCAGTGGCAGCTCCATAGACTCTCGGTTTTTCGAGATATCTACCAGTTACGTAGGCTGCAGTTGCGAAGAGTTTTCTAACTTTGAACTTCTCAGCCCTGTTTAAAACTTCGTTAGAAATCTCGTATTGCCCCTCTGGAGAAATTGCTTGAGTATTTCCAGCAAAAATTATCAGATCGTTCTTTGATTTAATATCCTTCCAATAGTAGAATTCATTCTTCAACAATTCAACTGTACCATCCTTTTTGATTAGAACGTAAGGCGGGAATGAAAATGAATAAAGCTCTTCGAATAGCTCTGCTTTCAATTCTTTGATCAGGTAGTCTACTGATAGCTTGGCAACGTATCCTACACCAGGGAGCCCCGTGACCATATAAGGATCTCTAAGCTCTGGCTCTTTGTAGATTTTGAATTGCATAGTCATGGATTATAACTTTAAACTTAAAGATAACTTTTTGCATCAATAAATTTATGGCTTTATTGTTTATTGGTTTTTCTCAAGATTAGATTTAGAAAGGAGTTTAAACTCCTTCCTTCTCAGTTCTTGTAATTTCTAAGTAGACCTTATCGCCTACTTTCAACCCTGATTCTTCATACTCTCTCATGTCAAGCTTTATCACAGTCACTGCTCCACCCATCGTCTGCCTTGATAAACCTGAAAGGGCTCTCTGCAAATCCTTCATCAAATCCTCCATAGATGTGAAGCCCATGACGACGCTAGGGCGGGGTTGGGATGCACCCTTCAAATCTCTAGGATCAACTAGAGCGACGAGAACATAAGGCCCTCCGTCGGGTGCAGCAGAAATTTCTGTAACTACGTATTCTTTCTTCACCATGCTCCCTCCAGATAACATTAATTTATGATGCCTATCAACTTTACTGTTATGCTAAACGATAAACTCTCTTTAAACCCAAAACTAATTTAGATCAATCTTGTTAGATAGATAGGGGTTAAATCTCTGAGATCAGATGTCTTTGAGATAATTTCAGTGGGTAATGAACTCCTTATTGGAAAGATTTTGAATACGAATGCCCATTGGCTTGCAAAGGTAATAACTGAATTAGGAGGATTTGTAAAGCGCTGCACGGTTGTTAGAGACGATGTTGATGATATATCATCTGCTATAGAAGAATCTATGGAGAGAGGGACAAATTGGTTGATAATATCTGGGGGGTTAGGACCTACTTACGATGATAAGACTCTCCAAGGTGTAGCCAAAGCGTTGAACAGAGAACTGGTTGTAGATACATATGCCTTGAAGATGGTAGAAAAGAAGTATGAATCCATGGCTCATCATGGTATGATAAAGAAGGTTGATTTAACACCAGCAAGATTGAAGATGGCTAAATTGCCTAAAGGTTCCAAAGCTTTACCAAACCCCATAGGCACTGCTCCTGGAGTTATGATAGATGAGGGCGATAGAAAGATCATCTGCCTTCCTGGAGTTCCTACAGAAATGGAAGGGATATTCAAAGAGAGTATTGTACCCATGATAAAAAATGTCATAAAGAATTTCTACCATGAAGAGAGCATTCATATTACTGGGATTGTTGAGTCAGATTTAGCGCCTTTGATAGATAAAGCATTGGCAAATAATCCTTTTGTGTATATAAAATCACATCCAAAAGGTCATGAGGAAGGCATATCTAAGATTGAAATTCAAGTGACAGCATTGTCTGAAGAACCATCTATTGTGAAGAAGAGGGTTAAGGATGCCCTTAAGCAATTAAAATCCATAATAATAGAGCATGGCGGGATTATAGAAGAAGAGAGTATGAAGTAATTATGATGAAGAGAGAATATCCGAAGCATCCTATGGTTGGAGTTGGGGCTCTTATAAAGAAAAATAATTCTGTTCTTTTAGTAAAAAGGGAGCATGAACCAGGCAAGGGCAGATGGTCTCTACCAGGGGGACTTGTGAATCTTGGTGAAAAAATAAGTGATGCGATAAAGCGTGAGGTTGAAGAAGAAGTAGGATTAAAGGTAGATGTAATCAAGATTGTGGATGTTTTTGATAGTATTGAGCATGATGATAAAGGTAGAGTTCGCTTTCACTATGTGATAGTAGGCTTTATGGTCAAAGTCATAGAAGGGAAGGTCAGAGGTAGTAAGGAAGCTTCACAAGTTAAGTGGTTTAAGGCTGATGAGTTGAAGGATTTAGAAATGACAAATACTACAAGAAAGCTACTAAAAGAGATAAATTTCTTAAAAAATATTTAATTTAACGAGTCTTCTTTGATAGCCACCATTCTAAATACTCGCTTACTTCTCTTCTCTTCTTCTTACGCTCCTCTCCTTCCTTCTTAATTTTATCTTTTAAATCCATAAGCTGCTCTTTTGTTATGTATAAGCCACAATTCTTGCAAGAGTAATGCTTGGAAGAAATATCATAGATCATCAGTCCTCCGCACTCTACACAATACTGTTGCATTCCTATCATGGTTTACTTAAAATTACTTACTTAAAAATATATTATAGGAAAAATATCAGGATTAGTATTTATGTGACTATCTTATCTAATTTTCTTAAGTTCAATGCTCTCTTTATCTCTAAGGCTATTCTATCCCCAGTGCTCATTCTCTTATTGTGTTTTGCATTTGCATACTGAGAGCCTATTCCCATGTGCACGTTAGTCCCTCCACCATGCCTTGTTGCAACATCTTGAGTTACTGGGATATGGGCATAAACATCCTCTCCAGGAGGAACATCGTACAAACCATACTCTATGGCTTTTCCTGGAACCTTTCCCCAAGTTATCAGTGTCTGAAGGCACCAAGCACCAATTATCCCTGGAGGCTCATACTCTTTTGTTGCTAGAAGGAAAGCATTGGCAACTTTATGAACGTCTTTTAATAGTGATTCTCTTAGGCTCATGGCGATATGGCACGTAACTTCAAAGGATGGTACCTTCTTTATCTTCTGTTGAACATCTATAGGCAATCTCTTCAAACCATCCAAAATTGTCTCTCTTCTCTCATCTATAGAAAGGAATTCGTTCGCTAAGCAAAATCTTGCTTTATCCAGATTCATATCGTAAAGCTCAGAGTAAAAATCATCAACATCTCCCCACTCTTCATCTGCATCTATTGGCGATAGGAAGAAGTTAAAGTTGGCATGAGGACCTAATACTATCTGCTCAACTCTTGCCCTTCTTAATCCCTCCTCATTTACATTCCCAAGTTCCATCTCTGCTTTTACTTTCTCTTCAAGATCATTGCTGTCAGAAGCGAATATGAACTCTCTCTCAAGCTCTCTCTTTGCATGCTCACATTTCAATACCATAGGTTCATCAACGAATTCCTTGAATCTTATTCCTCTCCTATGAACATCGAAATCATAGAATTTGGGATAAGGTATGCCTGCTTTTTCTGCAAACCAGTAGTAATCTCTTTCAATTTCTCCTCTGTTCTCTATCTTCAACAATTTTCTTGATCCTGCTATTGGTATTGAAAATTCTTTCTCTATTTTGCTACAACGCTCATCCCCTCCCAAGTATACAGAGAAGGCTCTGTTTGGTACTTGAAGGCACTCCAAATCTAGAAATTCATCCAAATACTTGTAAATATCAAGGTACTCATCGAAGATTACCAAAGCTGTCTTCCAATCCCCTTTTTTCTTCAATTCCTTCGGATCGTATACACAAATCATTTCTTCTCTAGCATGTTTAGGTAAATCCTCTACCACTTCCCCAGCTTTGCCCAATATTGGATTCTGCAAGTATATGATGGCTCTCCCTTTCGTTGTGTAGATTATTCTTCTAAATCCGTAGTTTCTAGCCCCTGATGCAGCATCTAAAGCAGAGTGAGAGCCCAATATAAGCTCTACAGGCTCTCTGTACCTTTTAGCCAATTCTTGCATCTCTTCTCTTTTTATCATAAACTAATACCCCTTACAATTACTCCAGGCTTTTCAACAATACTACCTATGGTCCTTGCAACCATGCCATAATCTGCGAATATTTTAACTATTCTATCCTCTTCACTCTTTGGAGCACAAACACAGAAGCCTATGCCCATGTTAAAAGTTCTATACATCTCTTTATTAGCGATGCTGCCTTCTTTTTGGATCAGTTGGAATATTGGCAAAGGTTCAGGCATATTATCGAGCAAGAAGCCTATCTTTGGCTTTAGCAATAATCTTCTAAGTTTTGAGAAGGCTCCACCAGTTATATGGGCTAATCCATGTATTTCACATTTTTTCAATATCTCAAGAACAGGCTTTACATAGATTCTTGTTGGGGCTAATAGCTCTTCTCCAACGCTCTTCCCAAGCTCTGGTATGAATTCATCAATTCTATATCTTTGAAGTAATGCCTTCCTTGCAAGAGATAAGCCATTAGAATGAATTCCTGAGCTATTAATGCCTATTACTACATCGCCATGCTTTAGATTCTTTCCATCTATTACCTTATCTTTATCAACTACGCCAATAGATAAGCCAACGAGATCAAAGCCTTTGCCATTAACTCCTTTTATCACATCTGGCATTATTGCCGTTTCACCAGCAACTATCGAAATCTGAGCTTCTTTTGCACCTTTAGCAAGACCTTTCATTATATCCTTTACAATTTTTCTATCAGGCTTCTCAAGGGCTAAGTAATCAATAAGAGCTATTGGTTCTGATCCTAAGCATATTAGGTCATTGACATTCATGGCTATGCAATCAATTCCTATAGTGTCGTACTTGTCCATCATCTGAGCTATGAGAACTTTTGTGCCTACACCATCAGCATGAACTGTTAATGCTCTATCACCAATATCTATTATTCCAGCATAATGCCCTATCTCTATCAAGGGTCTTCCAAACTTGCCTTTTCTTAGATTTAGAGTACTATGAAGTTGCCTAACAATGTCCTTGCGCATTTTGCTTACTTCATCTAGATCGACGCCAGCCTTAGCGTATGTTAGTCTTTTCATATTTATCAATCAAATTTCAAACCAGTTATTCTTTCAAAAGCTGTGATGTATCTCTTTTTAGTTTCAGATATTAGTTCATCTGGCAATTTTGGAGGTTTAGGCAACGGATTACCTTTCTTAATAGCCTCATCTAAATCCTTCTTAAAACCAACGCTTATCAACCAATCTCTTACCAATTGCTTGTCATAGCTTTCTTGAGTCTTCCCTACAGAATACTTTTCCTTTGGCCAGAGTCTGAACTCATCAGGACCCAAAGAATCTGCCAATAGAATTTTATCACCATCTTTACCAAACTCGAACTTGACATCTGCCATTATGAATCCAGCATCTTCACATCTTTCAGCCATTTTGTTATAAAGCTCTATACTCATCTTTTCTATCCATGATAACTCTTCTTTCTTAAGCAAGTTCTTTGATAAAATCTCACTTTTAGAAATTGGTAAATCCTTATCCATGGATTTTGTAGTTGGATCAAAAAAAGGATTTGGGAGTTTACAAGCCAGTTCTGGTCTAATGTTTAATCGAACTTCTCCTCTCATTAGCCTTTCATATAAACTGCCATACAAGTATCCTCTAACAACACACTCTATAGGAATCATGGAAAGCTTCTTCACTACCATTTTATTCTTGTCTATGACTTTGATCATATGATTTGGAATGTTTAATGTATTGAACCAGAATTCTGAGAACTTGCAAAGTATCTCTCCTTTACTTGGTATGAGAGATGGAAGAATTACATCAAAGGCTGATATTCTATCGCTAAACACGAAGAGTAACCTATCATCACCAAGATCATATATGTCTTTGACCTTGCCTTTTCTCAATAGTTTTCCTTCTTCACTCATAAATTACTACCAGACCTATAATTGGACAGTCTTTCTTTTAGTTCAGGATTCTTTATGCTAAGTATCTCTATTGCTAATAAGGCAGCGTTCTTACCATTATCAATTCCAACACAGGCAACTGGAACTTTCGATGGCATCTGCACTATCGATAATAATGCATCAAGCCCACCAAGCTTTGCCGAAACTGGAACTCCGATGACTGGCTTTGTAGTTATAGATGCTATGAAGCCTGGTAGATGGGCAGATAATCCTGCTATGGCTATGAATAAATCTGCTTTTGAATTCATTATGTAATCTTCCAATTCTTTACGATTTCTATGGGCTGACAAAATCTTAGCATCATATTTAACTTGAAAATCTTTTAGAATTTCACACACTTCATCTAAAACCTTTTGATCGGATTTACTGCCTGCTATTACTGCAACTTCCATTTCAATCATCTCTTTTACTCTTCAACAATTCACTTTATTACGAGATGGTATTGTAGGGAAATTGATAAAGTTTTGGTAAAAGCACATCAAGTTTATCTTTAGGAATGGGTTCTCTTCTGTAACGCTTTGTTGAAAATTGAACAGACTCTGCTGCCTCATCAACCTTTCTTTTAGCTTCTTCAAAATTTGGTGAAGTATAAACGAGAGTTAAAACTCTTCCTCCTGTTGATAAAAGTTTTCCATTTATAATCTCTGTGCCATTGTGATAAATCTTTACATCTTTTATTTTTTCCAAACCATCGATAGGTTGATTAGTTAAATGAACATATGGATAACCGATATTCCAGTCTTTTTTCGCCTCATAACCTTCCATTGCTATATCTTCAGCTAACTCAGCTTTTGATTTAATCTCTTTTCCCAAATCCTTATCTTGACTACTGCCACTAACCAAAGCAATTCCATAACTCCACTCCTGCTTCCAGCTTAGTTTTTCCATTTCAGCTAAATTTCCATCAACACAAGCCTTAAGATAAGGGAAGAGCTCGGATTCTAGTCTCTCCAAAATTACTTGAGCTTCTATATCACCATGTCTTACATTGATCTCTAAAACTTTTGCTTCGTATGTATGAATATTGAACATCAACTGTAAATAGAGAACTCCTTGGAACCTTGGAATATCATAATCTTCACAATTCCTCACAACAGGTTCAACAAATTCTTTCATTATCTTTTCATTCAATTTTTCATCGAGTAAAGGATGAGGAGCAATACAAATCATTCCACCAGTATTAAGATTGATGGTTAACTCTCTAAGAATAGAAAGTATTCTATAATAATTTGGAGGTTTTTGTTTATCCCATCTTCTGTATAGAGTGTAGAGTAAATTCCAATCCTTCAGACAATCTTCGTTCCCATCAAAAGCTCTCTTGTCTTCATAAGCCGTACCAAAAGGTAATGCAAATCCTTTTTCATCGACTAAAGCAAAGTAAGCAATCTCTATCCAATCTTTTCCAACCAATCCTTCTTCAACTACGATTTTCTTTCCAGCATCGCCAAACCTTGGTTGATAAGTTTTTGTCAAAGGGTCGCCAATCATCAAGGTTTCTATCCAGCATCTTGCTTGTTCATAGTTCCAACAGACTCTTGTTCCTTTTCCTTCAGCAAGCCCGCTTGCTTTAATTGCTAATGGTTTTGAATTTTCTTTGTACCATTTACTAACCCAATCGATGGCTTCGTCAGCTTGCTCAAAGATAACAAATTCTGGTACATCAACTCCAATTCTCTTAAGATATTGCTTAGTCCATGCTTTGTCTGCTTCCAATATTGTCGATTTCTGCTTCGGACCAACAGTTTTCACTCCTACTTCTTCGAGTCTGTCTCTTAAACCATATCTCAAATACTTCTCCTGTCCAATTACTGCAAGTTCGATTCCTTCTCTAGCTGCAATCTCACAAATCTCGTCTAGCGGATCTTTCTTTTCTGAAAAATTTACTCTCTGTATTTTCCCAGTTTGATCATAAGCGACACCTGCATTACCAGGAACCCAAATAACTTCCTTTACTTCTTGACTTCTGGCTAGATGAGAGCATAAAGCATGTCCCCTCCCACCAGCATCAACAACTAAAGTCTTGCTCATTTTGATCGAATAAGCCTACTAATAATTATAGGCAACAGTCCTTTGAGTCTAGACTTTACTTTAGATGAAAAATGAATAGCATTCAATTTCTTTGCAGAATTCTCCTTCCCTTCACTAAAGGCATAAAAGCCAAAGATTCCAGACAATTATCCCTTCATCTCCTCTCTACTTCTAAACTTAGGGATACATTTGAGGCAAGAGTAATTTCCTGAAACACATGAGAGACAAAATTCGTTGCTAGACAGACCTATACCCTTACACAATCCCTCCACATCGTTGTAACCAACGAAGTCTACGTTTAAGGCAAAGGCAACCATCTCATTGATGTGATTTAAATCAGTTTTATCTTTACAAAATCTGTAAGCTATAAGCTCTTCTTGAGTAGGAAAGTCTATGCCAGCATAGCAAGGATACCTTATTGGTGGAAATGTTATTACGAAGCTTATCTTTCTTACCCCTGCCTTCTTTAATATATCAGCGATTATCAATGAGCTAGTGCCCCTCACTATGCTATCATCAACTACTATTACATTCTTATCCTTTACAATAGCCTTCACAGAGCTGATCTTCTTTACTATCTCTTCTCTTCTCTTCTGAAAGGGCTCTATGAAGCTTCTCAAGCTACCCCTCTTTCTATACCTATCTTTCATCAAACCCTCTTCAAAAGGAATCTTTGATTCTGCTGAAAATCCTTGGGCAGCAGGCCTCGCTGAGTCTGGGACTGGTATTACCACATCTCCTTCCAATCGATACTTCTTGGCCAACTCAGCCCCAATCCTTTTCCTAGCAAGATATACATTGATTCCCTCTAGGTATGAGCCAGGGTGAGAGAAATACGTATATTCAAAGGGGCAGTGGGCATGCCTTTCTTCATCACAAAACATGTAAGTTGAGAGACCGTTCTTATCTATCTTAATTAATTCGCCAGGCTTTACATCTGTTATCAAATCTGCTCCAAGAGAATCAAAAGCACAGCTCTCTGAAGCCATTAGATAAGTTTTTGTTTCTTTATGATAGCCTATACAAAGAGGTCTAAAGCCTCTCTCATCTCTTGCTGCCAAAAGCTCTCCATTTTCAGTCAGTATCGTCATTGAATAAGAGCCACTCAACTCTTTGCTCAAAATTTCAAAGGAAGTTGACCAATCCTTATGCTGATGGTATATTTGTTTGAGCCTGATGCCAACCAATTCTGTATCTGTAACTGAGCTTGGGATGCTATTTTCCTTCGACACTTTATTCATCAATTCATCAGCATTTGCTATTGTACCATTATGAGATATGAAAAAAGACTTTCCTATCTCTATTGGATGAGCATTCTCTATGGCAGTTCTACCTTTCGTTGAATAGCGGACATGACCAATTCCAACATTTCCTTTCATCCTCTCTATACTGATGGTATCTTCAGGGTCTTCCAAGACCAAACCAAGTTTCTTAAAGACATCGTGCCCAAATACAGCTATCCCCCACGATTCTTGACCCCTGTGCTGAAGGCTTTCAAGGCCTCTAACCAAAAATTGTGATACATCAAAATCGTCAAAGGAATAAGCGCCAATTACCCCACATTTCTCTCTCATTCATTCTCACCCATACATTTAGGAATAGAATTTAACCAACTATCCTTTAAATCTGATAGGGGTATTGATATCAATTCTTCCTTATTTTTGTTAAATTTTAAAGTATCTCCTCCAACCTTGCCAATAATATTGTATGCAATACTAGCTTTTTTCATAATGCTCAAAAATTCATCGATACTAGCATCATCGGTTTCTATTATGAACCTAGAATGAGTCTCTGAGAAGAGAAGTTCATCTATTCTTAGATCGTGAGCAGGAATTTTTGAGCAATCGACAGATGCGCCAATGCCTCCAGATATACACATCTCTGCCAAGGCTACTGCTATTCCTCCTTTCGATACATCATGAACAGCTTTGACAAGCCCTTTTCTTATAGCATCTAAAACAGCGTGCATAGTTGCCTTTTCTTTATCAAAATCAATTCTTGGTGCTATTCCTCCAGTTAAGCCATGAATATACTCATAGTACTCTGAACCACCCATCTCTGGCTTAGTTTCGCCTAAAATTACAATATGATTACCATAATGCTTGAAGTTCATAGTTGTGATCCATTCTTGCTTTTCTATCCTTCCTATGGCTGCTATGACTGGGGATGGTTTTATAGCCATATTCTTCACCTTATCTTCATTGTAAAAGCTAACCTTACCTCCTATGCATGGCAAACCTATGGCTTTAGAGTAATCTGCCAATCCTCTGACAGACTCTTTGAAAGTCCAAAATACTTCAGGATTTCCTGGATTGCCAAATTGAAGATGATCTACAAAGGCCAATGGCTCAGCCCCTACAGATACTAGATTTCTGCATGCTTCAGATAAGCATCCTGCTGAGCCATTATAAGGATCAATATAACAATGCTTGCTATTCCCATCAGCCTTTATAGCTAAGAAGGTTCCATTGGGCAGCCTTAGCACTGAAGCGTCTCCTTGACCTGGCTTCACTACAGTTCTTACACCGACTTCATGATCATACTGCTCATAAACCCAACTTTTACTTGCTATGCTTGGGCAACTTAGCATCTTTAATAAAACTGATGATAGATTTGATGGTAACGATGGTTTTTCTACAATTCTTATCTTCTTTATGTAGTCTGGCTCAACTGCCTTTCTATATATTATAGGTGCATTTGCCACTACCTTGGCAGGAAGGCTGGCTAACTCTGATCCATTCATCTTTACGATCAATTTACCACTATCAGTAACCTTTCCTATGATGCTGTAAGGCAATTCATATTTATCAAAGATTTCACATACTTCTTTTTCATAACCTTGCTCGATTATAAAGACCATTCTTTCTTGAGATTCTGATATCATTATCTCTATTGGACTAATGTCCTTCTCACGTAAATGAACTCTTGATAACTCTAAGTCTATTCCACATCCGCCTTTGTCTGCCATCTCCGACAATCCACAAGTCAGCCCTCCTCCCCCTAAATCCTTAAGCCCTCTCACATGACCTGTAGCAATAGCCTCCAGAGTTGCTTCTATGATCAACTTCTTCATGAATGGATCAGGGATTTGAACCGCTGATCTCTCCTCATCAGACTTTTCAGTTAAAACTCTGGATGCAAAGGTTACACCATGAATTCCATCTCTTCCTGTGCTCCCACCGACTAGGATTACGCTATCATTAGGATACTTTGCCTCTGCTAATACAAGATCCTTAATCTTTCCAAGTCCTAAGCAAACTACATCAACTAGACAATTTCTTTCAAAACAATCGTCAAACTCAACTTCTCCTGCAACTGTTGGAACTCCAACACAATTACCATAATCGCTTATACCTCTCACAACATGCTTGAAGAGCCATCTAGAATGAGTGCTCTCTTCTATGTTACCAAACCTAAGAGAATCCAGTAAAGCTATAGGCCTTGTACCCATGCAAAGAATATCCCTTAAAACTCCTCCTATCCCTGTTGCTGCCCCTCCGTAAGGGTCTATGGCAGATGGATGATTATGGCTCTCTATATGCAAAGTTACTACATAACCATCGCCAACGTCTACAACTCCAGCATCATAGCCAGGTCCTATTATCACTCTAGGTCCTTTTGTTGGCAATTGCTTTAGAACAGGCTTTGATGACTTATAGCTACAATGCTCTGACCACTCTGCATCTATCATAGCTAGCTCTAAATTGTTAGGCTCTCTGCCAAGCATTCTTTTTGCTTCTTTTATCTCATCTTCAGTCAATTCTACTAAGATTGAGTTTAGTGCAACCAACGAATTCACCTCTCCTTTACATATTCAATCATGGACGAGAAGATCATTTTTCCATCATCGCTATCAAAAGGGCTTAACAACTTTTCAGATGCTCTTTCAGGATGGGGCATCAGACCAAAGACGTTACCTTCATCATTACATATACCTGCTATATTATCTATCGAGCCATTCGGGTTTGATCTCCCGTTAATCTTGCCATACTCATCAGCATACTTAAGTACTATCTGATCTCTTTTGTAGAGTTCTTTAAGGTCATCTTCTTCGATGAAGTACCTTCCTTCGTTATGGGCTATGGGCATTCTTAGCAAATTATTCTTCTTAATTTTATGAGTGAAGATGGCTTTATTGCTTATAACAGAAAGGTTAACCCATTTGCAGATGAATTTCAGAGACGAATTTCTTAGCAATGCCCCTGGAAGCAAGCCAGATTCTATCAGTATCTGAAAGCCATTACATATTCCAAGTATAGGATAACCATCCTTCGCCATTCTTCTCACCTCTTTCATGACAGGGCTATAGGCTGCTATAATCCCTGCTCTTAGTCTATCACCATAAGAGAATCCTCCCGGTAGTATAACTGCATCGTAATCTCTTAGATCATCACTCTTATGCCATACAAGATTTGCTTTGACATTCATAACTTTATTTAAAACATGAAGTGTATCAAAATCACAGTTGCTACCTGGGAATTGAATTATTGCTACTTTCATTTTTATTCTCCTTCTACATTTATGGAGCATGTGTGAGCCACAGGATTATAGATTCTCAATTCATCACATAGCTTTGACACCATATCTTTTGCTTCTTTATCATCTTCAGCCTCGACCCACATCTTCAATAACTTCGCTGTCCTTACCGCCATGACTTTTTTATAGCCGCCTTTTATCAAAAGGTCCTTTAGGATAGTTTCTCCCTCAGGGTCTCTTGCACTTGCCTTATTCTCTATAACTACTTTAACAAGGTAAGTCTTCATATCCTTCACCATAAAATATTTCAAAAAGATAGACCCCGATCATATAAGATAAGATCATAACGCTCTCTATAGAAAGGTTGTAGTGTTTGTTTATATAAATATTCTCTTATTATATGTAAGATTTTAACATGATCATGTTAAAAATTCAAATGCTCACCAAGACCTTCATCGGATAATTTATTCTCTGCCTTAATCTGTTCAAAGTATCCTCAAAGCAGATTATAGCAAAGATTCCTATAGGCTCTGCTCCACACTTTTTACAAATCTCCAAAAGAGTCTCTAAAGTAAATCCTGTTCTCACAGCATCATCGACTATCAATACATGCTCACCTTGCTCTATAGAGCGTTTAGGTACGAATAGATAAGAGTAAGCCCCTGAACTGAAGACTCTCTTTACTTCTATGAAGTCTCTTATGCCCATCTCCTTCCTATTCTTTGCAACAACAAAATTCACACCGAATTCTCGGCTAACTTGAACAGCCAATGGTATGCCATCAGTTTCAACGGTAAGCACTTTATCCACTTTCATAGAACTAAATTCGTGAAAGGCCAACTTGCCTATCTTGTCAAGAAGGTTAGGGTTGTAGAGCACTTCTGAGTGGTCGAAGATTCTCCCATCCTCAAATTTTATCCTACCCTTTATAAGAGTGGTTAGTTGTTCTTTGAAGACTTCTGTGATCCTGCTCGATCTTTCCAAGCTTGGAAGGACATGACCATTAATATACCTGCTTAGTATTGGCGCTGAAAGTCCTAAAAGAGATGATAATTCTTCATAAGAATGCTCTTCTTTCATAAGCCTAAGAATTTCTATCGATGATAGTCTAGTCTTTATCTCTAAGTATTTGTTCACGAATTTTCACATCTTATCCTATAATATATTTTAACCAAAAATACTTTTTGAATGATTTGCATATAATCATCTTATTAATTTCGTAATGTTCAATAAGAAGACAATTAAACTAATTATCGATCTTGACTTCAAGCAAAATTTCAGCAAGAAAAAGGGCTTTAGTCCTAGATTCGACAGCATTTTATGCTGGAATACCATTCACAAGTGTATCTAGGTACTATACAACTCCATTGGTTATTAGTGAAGTCTCACATACTAAGACGCTGAGCATGGCCATATCAGCCCTTACAGAGAGCAATAGACTTTTAATAATTGAGCCATTGCATAATTCGATAGAAGAAGTAAGGAGAATAGCCAGCAAAAGTGGCGATCTTCAAAAACTATCAAATGCTGATATTTCGATCATAGCCCTTGGCATGCAACTGAAGAAAAATGGTTACTATGTCACAATAGTATCTGATGATTACTCTATTCAGAACTTGGTCAAGTTTTCTGGGTTAAGATTTTCTCCTGTAATGACGAGAGGAATTTCAAGGACCATAAGTTGGTTATTGTACTGTAGTGGTTGTGGCAAGGTCTTTTATGATAGTAGTGCCATAATTTGTGATGTCTGTGGCACAAGATTGAAGAGGAAAATGAGAAAGAATAGATTGTAACTGCATAACCTCTTAACTGTTCTTAAGCTCTTTCTTATTTTCATGTTTATTTTCCCAGCAATATAAGTTAAAAAGTTAGGCATTACCAAGTCTACAATTCCTTCTTTGCCACTTATGATGGGTCTAACTGCTCAGATGTGTTAGATGGCTCCACGTGAGTAGCGTGCGTAATTAAACTCGTCGATGATCTTTGCACATGTCTTTCCCACTTTATGTAGATCACTAACACTTGACTTGAGGATGTTTTGGGCCTCTTCAATTCCACAACTTACTTCCGAAGCTATTCGATCCAGCAACATCTTCAACCTAGTCTGGGTGGATGGCAGGAATACATTCACGTATTCGTATGCTGCCCTGCTTGGGTTATCAGCCAAAGCTGAAAAGTTCGATATGTAATATCGTGAACCTATCGGCCCGTCCCACATTACAAATAGCTCTCTGTTGACCATGTGCAAGTATTTTGACGTAGCAACGTGTCTGAACCTCATGCCGATAGAGCTAAAACGTGCGAATATTGTCTGGATCTGATTTAATATAGCATGATCCTTAAGATCCACATTAGCTATCGTCTGGCCCTCGAGCGCCCGAAGACTGACGTGACTTTCTCTGTGAGCTACTTGTATTGCCTTAGGAAGATTAGGATCGAGACGATCGGGCCAAAGTGAATAATGGCTAAACGCGCGCCATCTATCTAAGAACCAGAGAACCCCGCCTTCCTCCATCAACTCTTCTTGGTTCAATGTATGGATATTTCTCCAGTCAACCCTCATGGCTCTCTTGTAGGCAACTTGATCTGCGCGAGAGTCCCTATCAAACCAGTCACACGCACGTTTTACATCCTTCAGAGAAAGAGAGTCTCCAGAATCGTGAGAAGTTTCGTTAACCCTTGGTGGAGTTAGTTTAGATATTTTAGGCTGAGCGCTGAGTTTTTGCTTTAGTTCGTCGCGAAGACTTTCAAATAGATTCCACGCTTGCTCTGAAGTGAGAAGAAGAATATAGCTCTCAACCTTTTCGATGATTCTTAGCAGTTCGCCTTCAGCAAGGCCACCAAACGCCGAAGTGGGGGTCCGTAGGCCTTTTACCTTAAACTCTCGCTCAACTTGACTATATTCTTGACTAATCAAGCTTCGATTACGATTATAATACTCGTAGAATGTCTCACCTTCAAAAGGACAATTCTTACTAATGCATCTTAATATTGCCATCATTAGAAAGCCCTTCTCATATACTACAGGAATGCCAGGCTTAGCAAAGCGTTCGGCTTTTTCATTAAGTTCGTCTATGAACGTTTGCACCGCTCCCTCAGCCAGCTCCTCTGGAGCCAACTTGGCTCTGAAACCACACTCGCAAAATTTTAATTTTCCTAGTTCTGACGAATAGAAAGTTTTACCGCAATTAACGCAGACATACTTCCGAGGCCTAACTCCAGTCAAGGTCTTGAAGTATATTCCGGAATAATCTAAAAAACCTATCGTTAGCTTTCCAACTTCAGAGAAAAACACAGGCGCTTCAACCAAGACCTTTTGGACCTTCACCGCAAAATAGATCAGGTCCAACCCTTACTTCCTAATTAGTATCTTGTTGCTTGGCGATATGATTTGGACATTCCACCCTTCAGCTATATATTGCTTAGCTCATCTCAGATACTATCTTCTTTAGATCGCTGTTTACTTCTTTAGACTTAAAGGCCTCGGTCTCCATGGGCTCGATGCCTAGCTAACAAATATACCCTTATGATGGCATCTTCTTCACCCAAACCTTCATATTCCCATGTCCTGTTCTTTTTATTTACCATACTTCTGACCTCTTATCTTCCTACCAAGAAAACTAAAAAGTTAGTACAATTAAGGTTCAGTTAGGGTATGATAGAATCAGGAATTTATGATAAAGAAAAGATAGAGATAGCATCTGTAATAAGTGATTTACTATCTAATTTACCCAAAGATGCTGGCGCTGTCATGGTATTCATTGGAGTTACAAGAGAGGTTGGAAAAGATGATAAAAAAGTCAGAAGGCTAGAGATAGAGTCTTACGATGAGCATGCAAATTCAGCCATAAAAAAGATTAGCGATGAGATTAGAAATAAATATGAATTATCCTTAGCAAAGATTTACCATTTTAAGGGTTCGTTTAATGTTGGAGAACCGTTAGTCTTGGTTATTGTAGTTGGTAAGAGTAGAAAACAAGCTTATCCTGCTTTACAAGAGGCTATTGAAAGATACAAAAAAGAACCTGCTATGTGGAAGAAGGAAGTTTATATCGATGGAAGTTGGGCATGGATAAGCGATTGATTCTATATCGTTACCTTTTTAGATTAAACTCTCTATTCTATAGGTGATAGTAATGCTAATTGGTGTTCATGTATCTATAGCAGGCTCGATAGACAAGGCTTTGGATAGAGCAAAAGAACTGGATTGCACAACCTTTCAGATATTCACTAGAAATCCTAGAGGTTGGAAGTTCTCTCCATTAAAGCAAGAAGATGTTGATGCCTTTGTCAAAAAGTTGAAGGCTTATGAATTCAAACTAACAGCGGCTCATATGCCCTATTTACCAAATATATCATCCCCTTTAGACGAAACTTATGAAAAATCTTTAGAAGTATTAAAGGCAGAACTTTCAAGGTGTGGTCAATTGAAAATAAACTATCTTGTTACTCATCTAGGGAGTCATCTCGGCAAAGGTCTTGAAATAGGTTTAAAAAGAGTCATAGATGCTTGCAATGAATCTCTTTCTAGTGTTGATAACGATGTGATGCTATTGCTTGAGATCACTTCTGGAACGAAGAACAGTGTTGGATACGAATTTGAGCAGATAGGATTCATAATTGATAAGATAGAGCAAAAGGATAGAGTTGGAGTTTGTTTCGATACATGCCATGCCTTTGCAGCAGGCTATGATTTGAGAAATGAGAAAGCGGTAAATGAAACCTTTAAACTCTTCGATAAAATCATAGGTCTTTCTAAACTAAAAGCTATTCACTTAAACGATTCTAAGGGTGAATTGGGCTCTCATTTGGATAGGCATGAGCACATAGGATTGGGATTCATCGGAGAAAAAGGATTCAGAGCAATACTCAACTATAAAGCGGTTAGAGAATTACCCTTAATACTAGAGACTCCAGTAGATAGCAAAAGGGATTGGATAGGAAATCTTGAGAAAGTAAGGGAATTGGCAGGAAT
>JARVKD010000011.1 GCA_029775875.1 Nitrososphaeria archaeon | reverse complement strand
AGCCAATAGGCGAGCCTACAGAAGACGGTTTTGTAATATTCTTCTATGATGATGGCAAAGATATAGTTGCTTTAGAGATTCTGGATTTGAACAAAATAATATGATTTAAAATGGAATGAATATTCAAAGCAAGTGCCAGAAGTATTCCTTTTTACTAAAAGAGACAAGAAATAGACAAAATAATCTATTCTTTCTTACCTTCGAAGAGTCTTCTATACTTGAGTTCTGAGCCTTCGTATTTCTTGTAATTCTAATAATCCATGTTCGATTTGCTTTCTCTCACTTGGTTTTAGATTAAGGATGTCATAGATAGTTTCATCAAGTTCTTTTTGCGCTTTTCTTTCGTTCTCGATCGCTGAATCGAGTTTTTGGCGGATTTCATCTTCGAATAATCCTCGCTCTTTCTTTGTCTTGGATTTTGATTTTTCTAGTTCTTCTTCTGCTAGAACTAAATTCTGCACAGCGTTTGAGAGTTCATCAAACTTCCTAGATATCTTTTCAATATCATCCGGTTTAATCTTGGTGACATCCAACAGTGGTAATTGTTTAAGTTCATAGGTTTGCAGTTCGAGCATTCCCGTATATGCCCTCGAAGCCAATTCGACCAAAAATCGTCCCGTTGAGGAATTGAGATACCCTGCTAAAGCCTTTGGGTTACCTTCTCTTAATTTTATACAGTTAAATGTGTCTTTGGCTTGCACATGATCAGCATTGTAATATACTCTGAATTTTTTCCTCACCATTCTTGGAACTAATAAATGACCTGGTTCTTGTTCTGGTAAACCATACCATGGGTCACGGTTCTTAATAGTCTCTAATTGTGGCAAAAGTCTGACATTTCTATCACTTCTTTCAGACTTCCTTCCCACCTGAACCTTCAGTTTCTCTCCATACTCGATATATTTTAGGGCATTAGTGCCTTTTAATTGATTTTTATGTTTATGGCACCAGAAGAAGTAAGTGTTAATCGTATTCTTCTTAACTATTAGACCGTAAATATCTTTAGGTGAAGTGATAACAGGGCATAAATAATCAGATTCTATCTCCCATTCTTTAGCATATTCTTTGTCTAAGATAAAATATTCATTACAACCTGGTGTAGGACCTCGGTATATTTCGATTGGTAATTCATTGGCTGGCTTGAGAAGTGGATTATTAATCAACTTAAAGTAGACGGGTGGAGCCCTTAGATATACATTCCATTTACTAGGCTTAAGATCGCCTTGATTAACTAAATTGATTCTGATTCTTTCGTCCTCAAAACTCTCTTTAACTTCACTAATAAGTCTTAATTGCGTATTCAAATCCATCTTTTGCTTAAGCCTTACAAATTTTACTAGGTTATTGTTCCGCTTTGCTTTATTACCCTCTTTTTCCAAAATTGTCACAGCAGTATCTACCTCAGCATCAGGGAATACGGCTCTATCAAACTCAATGACATAGTGTATTTTCGTATAATCAAGTAGAAATTTTTGGAAAGGTTCTCCATAGCCTACCTCAAGCCACTTGTTTGAAGATATAAAACCTAAGTAGCCATTGTTCCTTAGGAGCCTTATTCCATGAATAAAGAAGTAAATGTAAATATCGCTCTGCTTGTCGAGAATTATAGCATCTGAAACCTTCTTTATTGGGGCTCCTATAAACACCTTGCCTTTGTATTCTCCTTCAATTAATTCCTTAATCTTACGCTTCTCTTTATCACCTAAGAGTTCTTGCCTTATGTAAGGTGGATTAGCAACGACCACATCAAAATATGGTGGCAATTCAATCAAAGTTCTCTTGCCTTCAGTCGTTATACTCTCAAAGCCCGATAGAGTGGCTTGACCAGGCTTAACGTTAAAGAAATCATTTACAATAACGTTCACTTTATCAATCTTAGCCTTAGGATTCTGAATTGCAAGGCTAATCACTGATAGATGGGCTGGAAACTGATTAATATCAACACCATATATTTGCTCCAATAACTGCTTATGGAATGTTTCTCCAAGGGCTCCAGAAGCATACTTAGGTATGCCATTAAGTTCACGCAATTTATGATACGCTTTAACAAGAAATGAACCTGAACCACAACCTGGGTCTAAAACTATTGCATTAGGTTGCCTTAATGTGAGTTGAATTATAAAATCGACTATACCTGGAGGAGTATAGAATTGTCCGAGCCTCTTCCTTTCAATAGGTGTGATGAGTTTCTCATAAACTCTACCAAGGAAGTCACTCTCCATCTTTGAAAAGTCAAATTCATTTAATGTATCAAGGAGCGTTCTTATTCGCTCCTTAGCCCTTATTGTGAAAGGAATTTCACTTATAATATCGCTCTCATAAATTGGAGCATAATCTATTGCTCTAGCCTCAGCATAAAATCTATTCAAAGCATCAGAAACATCTTCATCCTCTTTAATCTTAAGCGGGCTTAACCTATTGGGGTAAATTACTCTAATGACTTGATAGAATAGAAGTTTGTTAATCTGTAAATATGTGGACTGCTCCGCTATCAGCCTATTATTCTCATCATTAAACTCAATACCTTGACTTTCAAGCCAATCGACATACTTATCATGAAATCTTTTATCCTTCAGTCTATCCTTTAGCGATGATAGAAATTCTGGGTAAAGATCATTAAATGCCTCATGAAGGGTATCAACAAGAGTATCATCTAAAGGCTTAAGGCGAATAGGAATTAATTCGAGAGTTGCTTTTAGAATCTCTTCAGCCCAATTTGGATGAACATCATATTCATACGATGCTATTTCACTCTCATAGGCTTTAATTCCTGGTCTTAATTGAAATAGAACTATTCTTTTAGCGTTGCAAGTTAGATAATAAGGAAAGCCACCAAAAACTGCATAATTCACGGCTTGGTTTATTACATCTGGGTCACGAGGCTCTATATCATGCTCGACTTTACCGATCTTCTTCTTGAACTTTGCCTCTAACACAAAAAGACCTTTACCGCCTTTCTCAGCAGTCAAATCGGCTATGCCGTCGATAGATTTCTCAACGTGAAATTCAACGACATCCGCTTTTCCAATAATCCTACTTGCCTCTTTCAACTTAGGCAATATGTAATTAGCTACAAAGTCGCGTTCTGAAACAAAGCGACTTGACATTTGAGTCGTCAATATAATTCCTTTCTTAATTCGTCCTTTCTATCTTAAAAAACTTCCTAACGTATTGTTAACACCTGATCTTCTAGGTTACAGAAACTTCTCTCTTCATCTTTTCCAATTCTTGCTCAGCCATTTGTAAAGAAATTTCGTTAATGATTTCATTCAATCTTTTAACCAATGGATGCTCTCTATCTATTCTATACATGGTTGCTCTCCCTATCTTAACCCTTTTGCCAATTCTTCCTTGCTATAGTAAAATGAAGTGAAAGAGAGTATAAAATTTCAATAAAAATAAGAACTTCATCCATGATAAAAATTCATATCTCTGAATGATGAAGTAATGGGAAAAGAGTATTAATGAAAAATTTTCTTTTAGTTATCCTTATATTACTAATATTGTTCAAGACTTGCTAAGGAGGTCATAGATTTGGATTACATAGAGATTCTTGATACTACTCTTAGAGATGGAGCTCAGACCTATGGGATAAGCTTCTCCCTACAAGATAAACTAAGCATAGCTCAAAGATTAGATGAATTAGGAGTAAGATACATTGAGGGAGGATGGCCTGGCTCTAATCCTAAGGATATGGAGTTCTTCAAAGTCATCAAGAATATATCCTTAAAAAATTCGGAGATAGTTGCCTTCGGTAGCACGAGGAAGAAAGATGTCAAACCTGGCAAGGATTCTATGCTTAATGCTCTTCTTGAGACAGAAGTAAAGACTGCAGTTATATTTGGCAAGGCTTGGAATTTGCATGTCACTGAGGTATTGCAAACTACATTAGATGAAAATTTAAGAATGGTCGAAGATTCTATAGAGTATCTTAAAAATCACAACCTCGATGTTATATTTGATGCTGAGCATTTTTTTGATGGTTTTAAGGATAATCATGAGTACGCATTAAAGGTGGTAAAGAAGGCAGAAGAAGCTGGAGCAAAGGTTATAGTGCTCTGTGATACAAATGGAGGGGCTTTAATTACAGATGTTCAAAGTATAGTTGAGAGAACAAAGGCTGAATTAAAAGCGCCTATTGGGATTCATTGCCATAACGATTCTGGGCTTGCAATAGCCAATACTCTCATAGCTATATTAAAAGGTGTAAATCATGTTCAAACTACGATAAATGGTCTTGGAGAGAGATGCGGCAATGCTGACCTTTGCCAATTATTACCGACTCTCCAATTGAAGATGGGTCTTAGAGCTTTAGTTAATAATAAACCGATAAATGAGCAGTTAAAGGATTTATCGGATCTTTCAAAGTATGTATATGAATTGACAAACTTGCCTCCAAATCCTTATCAGCCTTATGTTGGAAAGAACGCCTTTGCCCATAAAGGTGGCGTGCACATAGATGCCATATTGAAGCAACCAAGGGCTTACGAGCATATAGAACCTTCTTTAGTAGGTAATCGCAGAGAACTTTCTATTTCAGAGTTATCAGGAAGAGCGGGTGTGATGAATATGGCTTTAAGGTTAGGAATAAAATTGGATAAACAAAGCGAGGTAGTGGATAAAGTTCTAAATGAAATAAAGAATATGGAAGCCCAAGGCTATCATTTTGAGGATGCCAATGCTACTGTTCATTTGATCTTCTTAAAAGCTCTAGGTTACAATCTCTATCCCTTTCAAGTCCAGCTTTGGAGAGTTTCTACTATGAAGAACAATTTCAAATTCACTAGTGGCGAAGTCATGGTAAAGGTCGATGATGAAGTATTATATGAGGCTTCAATAGGAGTCGGTCCTGTTCATGCTTTGGATCAAGCTTTAAGAAAAGCTCTATTAAAGTGCTTTCCTCAGCTAAAAAGTGTCAACCTTATCAACTATAAAGTAACAGTTGTCGATAGCGCCAGTGGTACAGCATCAACTGTTAGAGTTTTCATAGAGTTCAAGGATAATAGTTTTCAATGGGCTACAACTGCTGTGTCTGATAATATAATAGACGCTAGTGCCATGGCTCTAATAGGTGGCTATGCTTATAGATTAATAGTAGAAAAAATAAAAAATTTTCGTATTGGAAATCAAGGATGAAGTGATCATCAAGAATTCAATGATTTATATATGAAAAATATTGATGTAACTCGTTAAGCCAATTCATATCTATAGTCAAAGCCATATATCAAAGATGAAGTGAGCATCAAAATCAGCAACATTTATGAGATTAGCAGTCTGTTAAAGAAGTATGCCTGACCTTAAAGCGTTTGCACATTCTCCTGTCATAGAAGTCATTGAAGTAGATTATCCAAGTGTTTTACATTCTGATATTATATCGAAGCTAATATCCCTTCTTCAGAATTCTGGAAGCTATGAAGCTCTTGTCACAAATGATCATCCTCCAAAACTTGTAACTGTAAGGGATGTGTTAAAAGTAACTCATCCTGAAAGGACTTCTGTTTCCAAAATCTCATTTAGGCCTCCTAGCATAACTTCTAGTACTCCTATCTATGATGCTTCATCAAAGTTGGTGCACAATAGGATTAGGATACTGCCAGTTGTGGAGAATGAGTCTGTTGTGGGCGTTGTTAGGCAAACAAAGATCTTGGAGAAGATGGCGGATTGTGACGATTTGAAGATATTCTTATCAGAGGATTTGATGGTCGAAAACCTAGTTACTGTTAGCCCAGATTCTTCAATAGGAGTAGTAAGAAGTATAATGCTCAGAAATGGAATTAGCCACGTCCCTCTGGTTGATCAAGAAGGGAAGCTCAAGGGATTGATTACAGCCAAAGATCTGGTTTGGTATTTTGTCAAGCCACGTGAAAGCATGAAGATTGGAGAGAAGGTAGGAAAGAGGATTAAACTCCTAGAGATGGGAATAAAAGGACTTACAGATAGTAATCCTCTTCACGTGACAAGAAGAACACCCATACTGGATGTAGTTCATGAGATGATAAATCGTAAAAAGAGCTATTCCTTGGTTGTAGAAAGGCATAAGCCTATTGGGATAATAACTCCAAGAGATATCATATCTCTTTTGTTAGAATTCAGACCCATGATTCAGATACCAGTCTATATCGTTGGGTTCAAGGATCAAGATGAAGGACTGATGCAATCAGCCAAAAGAAAGATTGAGAGAGTTGCAAGAAGAGGATGGAAGATGCACCCAGACCTGCAAGAAATTGTAGTGCATGGAAAGGTAAGTTCAGTAACAGGGGAGAGAAAGAGATTCACAGTGAAGGCGAGAGCGTATGCTCCTTCGAGTATGATGGCAGTCACTGCAGAAGGCTGGTCTCTCCTAACAGTCTTTGACGAGATTTGTGAAAAGTTGGATAGGCGTTTAAGGCAGACCTAAATCTCTTTATTTAATTTTAAATCTGATCGAGTAATTCGAGGATTCTCTCTAACCTATGAGTCATACTTGACTACAAAGAATTCTCCTTGAAGCTTCGCCTTGAAATTAAAATTCTTATATATGATGTATTAAAGTTCCATTTATGAACGTATCGCCCTTCGTTGAATCCCCTACCTATGTAGTCAGAAAGATGCTTCAATTGGCTGAGCCTAAGCCTGACGAAATTCTTTACGATCTGGGTTCAGGGGATGGTAGGATACTCATCATGGCAGCAAAAGAATTTCAGTTGAGATGTATAGGGATAGAGATTCGTCAAGACCTTTTCAAAAGATCCATGGATGAAGTAAAGAGGTTAAACTTGGAAAGCAGGATAAAGATAATAAACGAAGACTTCTTCAATGTGAACATATCCAACGCTGACATTGTCACTCTTTACCTGAATGTTTTAGCTAATGAAAAGTTAAGACCGAAACTTGAGAAAGAGTTGAAAATAGGTACTCGCGTTGTATCCCATGACTATGAAATAAGAGGCTGGAAGCCAACAAAGATAGTTAAAGATGATCCTATAGGGCATAATATATATTTATACATCTTCGACCCTGCAAAGATTTTTGTGCCACAAAGTAGTAAAATCCCTCATCCTGAGATAGGACATAGGCTACCCGAAATCTTTTGATTCGTCGAAAGAATTGATCAGATTATATTTTTCTGGATGTCTGTCATTACTTAAAGCGTGTTTTATTCTTATCATATCCATTCAGTCTTAACTTCCTTGATCTGCTCAAAATGTGGATCGTCTGAAATTATGCGTGTAGATTTTAGCTCAATAGATGTTGCTGCAATTATTGCGTCAGCAGTAGGCAAACCTCTATACTTGTATTTAAGGCGGGCGGAGTTTATGGCTATGCTAGTATTTAGCTCTACAATTCTAAACTCTTCTCCTAAGATAGATTTCACCCGCATCTCAGCTACATCTTTACCTACATGCTGGCAAACGAAGTTGTAGACTTCGTGCAATACTATTGTCGGCACGATCCCACCAACCTTTTTAAGTTGAATGAGCCTCTCCTTTGTGCTTCTTCTAAGCTCCTCTGAGTCGGCCAAGAGATGTGTAAGGAAAAAGCGAGTATCTATGGTTAGAGTCATGTCTAATACCTATCTTCTTCCCTCATTTTATCAAGTCTTCTTTTCGCTTCATCAAGCTTAACCTTACCAGCATCGATACCAGCAAGGTCTTCTAATGGAGTTATTGGTTTTAAGACGATACCATCGACTCCTTCTTTTACTATTACTCTCATCCCTTCTCTTATGTTATACTTTCTTCTATATTCTACAGGTATGGTTATCTGTCCTTTTCTAGTCACTTTGACCTTTTCTTCCGACAAATATATTCAGTTGAACTTAGACTGAAAGTACTACATAAGTCTTATGTTCAACCAAAAGATTGCCCTTTGTTATGAATTTTCGATATCCTCCGATAGGATTACTCAAAAATACCATCAGTATTATGAGTTCTTACTATTTGAAGTGTGGTATTATCTCTTTACTGATGAGGTTTATCGAATTTCTTACGTTGGGACCTATGGGCGAGCCAGTTATGAATAATGTTACACCTATCTTTGCCAATTCAGCAATCTTCTCTATACACATACTAGGAGTGCCAGATATGGAGAAGGCTTCTATCATCTCTGGTGTAACACTTCCGAAGGCATCCTTGAACATTCCTTTTGATATTGCTTCTCTTATCTTATTGGCTGATTCTATAGGTATGCCATGCCTCTGCAAGATCAATTCAGGGCTTCCTGCAACTATGAATGCTACTACTGGAATGGCAGCCTTTTGAGCCTTCGCTATGTCTTCATGCGCAGAAAAGGAAGTTGCAGCAACGACTTCAACGTCTTGCAATTTCTTACCAGCCTTCTCAACGCCTTCCTTTATGTATTTCATGGCATCTTCAAAATCCTTCTTGTTCGATGCATTAATGAGAACTCCATCACCGATTTCAGCGGCAAGAGATAGCATCTTCGGTCCTTGAGCTCCAATGAATATAGGAATTCGACTTATAGATTTGAAGTTCATCCTCGCTCCAGCCACTTTAAAGACTTCTCCAGCCAGCTTTACAGTCTTCCCTGCTGTTATCTCTCGAATTATCTGGACAGCCTCTTTCACAGCAGATAATGGCTTAGCCCTTTCAATGCCTACCATATCTAAAGTTGTCTTATCACCTGTTCCTAGACCACATACTACTCTCCCTGGAGCCATTTCGTTCAAAGAAGCCATGGATTGAGCCGTCATTATGGGATGAAGCATGTATGGATTTGTAACACCAGGTCCAAACCTGATTCTATTTGTGTAGATGGCTATGTTTGTTAGCAAAACGTAGACGTTGCGATTGTTGAAATGATCTGTAATCCATACGTAATCATAGCCAGCCTTTTCAGCCTGTATTGCATGATAGACTACCTTCCAATACGCATCTGTTGGCACGAACTCTATTCCAAATTTTGGCATTTTCAAACCTCCTTACAATTGAACTCCCAGGGCTTGAAGAGAAGCCTTCGTCTTCTCTTCCTCCAAAGTCATGGACGCTTCTAAAAGGACTTTGACTCCTGTAGGCGATGATAGTTCGTCACACTGCCAATGACGCAACATAGCTTTTGCCAACCCTTCGGGCATCTTGTCAGTATTTGGAGAGCCAAGAAGAATCTTGACCAATTCGTCTGAAACTTTTTCAAGAGAACCTTGAGGGATTCCTCTCACGATTTTATCAAAATCTACCAAATTTCTCCCCAACTTAAGCATTCTTATCGCATTTATAATTATTTTTCTATTTTGAATCTCAAAGTATTTAATTGCTTTACTCATATTTATTAGAAAATATTTTAAATGCCATCATTAGTCACTTAAAGGTGAGGTTTGAATAAAATGCCTGAAGTAGAAGTTGAAGATACTTTTGCTGAAGCCTTTCCTATGATCGCTGGTAGAATGCTAGTGACTGCTGAAAACGAGAAATGGGCTCTGACTGCAGGTAGGACTGCCACAGGCTTTGCCTCTTCCATAATCATGTCTCCAGCAGAGGCAGGTGTAGAAGGAACGATAGTGCCTCCAGAAAAGACTCCAGATGGAAGACCTGGTGTTTACGTTCAGATCTACCATAGAACTTTACCTATGCTAAAGTTTCAGATGCTGGCAAGAATAGGTCAGTGCATACTAACCTGCCCAACTACAGCAATATTCAATGGTATACCCGATGCTAAGAAATACACAAGACTGGGCAAATCCATTCGAATGTTTGGCGATGGCTTTGAAAAGTTAGATAAGGTCTTTGGAAAGAAGGTATGGAGAATCCCGGTCATGGAAGGAGAATTCATAATCGAGGATAGATTCGGATTGAAAAAAGCGGTGGCTGGTGGAAACTTTCTAATAATGGCTGAAAGTCAAAAATCTGCTCTAAAAGCATCAGAGGATGCTGTTGAAGCCATGGGCAAGGTCGAGGGAGTTGTTCTAACCTTCCCAGGTGGAATTTGTCGCTCAGGGTCAAAGGTTGGCTCCACGAAGTATAAGCTACCTGCATCGACAAATCATCCTTTCTGTCCTGTATTGAGAGGAGTTATTCCTGACTCAAAAGTCCCTCCAAATGTGAACAGCATATACGAACTTGTCTTCAATGGTTTGACAGAAGATATTGTCAAAAAAGCCACAGCAGCAGGAGTAAAGGCAGCCATGAATGTGCCTGGTGTAGTCAAGATATCTGCAGTGAACTTTGGAGGCAAACTCGGTCCATACCAGATCAAACTAAAAGAAGCTCTGGAGATGTATTAAATAGCGAGATAAGGTAAAATATTTATGGAAAAGTTATTATCCGGCTCATCGACCAAGCTGATGAGGGGATGAAATGAGAGGGGCAATAGTGTTCTTAATAGTCTTCATAGTATTCTTGTTAGCCACCTTAGTGTATGTTTATCTACCTCCGGGAATACAGCTTTACAGCTTATTAGGCGTTCCAGGAACTGAGTACTTAGTACTTGGGGTACCTGCAACAACCTTGGTGTCCGCAGTGTTTAATGGGGTAATCTATGGAGTGATAGCATGGCTGATCTTCACGTTCATGGAAAAAGCGAGAAAAACAAAGAAAACTAGTTAATAAAATTAATTTTCAGAAAAGAAGTATCAACGTCGTATATTCTCAAGGATATAGTCTATGATCTCATCTGCAATATTGACTTTAGTTACAAGCTGTAATCCTCTAAAGCCTGGCTGGCTGTTTATCTCATTCACCATGTATCCTTCTTGGCTCTCCATCACATCCACTCCTGCAACTTTGCAACCTATCGTCTTGGCAACTTTTATTGCTAATTCTTCAAGCTCTTTGGATGGTTCAAAAGGAACTGGCTTTGCACCTCTGTCTATATTCGTCTTCCAGCTATCAGCCTCTCTATACATGGCAGCTATAACTCTATCCCCAATCACGAAGAGCCTTATATCTCTAGTACCGTGAGGGATGAATTTTTGAATGTATAATACATGTCTAGTATAGCTCAAGGCATGAAAGATTCTCCAAGCAGTCTCTGGATCGTTGACTCTACCTATGCCTATTCCTCTAGAGCCAAATATAGGTTTTATTACTACATCTCCTCCTAACTCTTCAAAGGCTCTCATCGCAGCTTCAGTATCTTCAGTAGCTATGGTCGGAGGAACTTTTATGCCCTGCTCTTCCATCAGAGTCAATGAACGATGTTTATCAGCAGAGATTTCTATGGCTCTTGGTGGGTTGATTATGAGTAAACCTTTTCTCTCTAATCCACGAAGAACATCCAATCTAAAGATGATCTCTTCTAAAGATCCTCTACCTATAGGTCGAACTAGAATAGCACTTAATTCCTTGAGCAAGTCTATTCCTTCCTTTGTTGTAACATAAGGCTTGATGGCTACTCTGGCAACTAAATCTGGTAGGCTAAAGCATACTGGATCGATACCTTTCTTAACCATAGACTTTAGCAACTGATTGGAGCACCATGATTCAGGATCTCTTGTAAGTAATCCTATCCTTTGGGGCAAGTTCAATCATTAAAATCTATTTTTTCTTAACTAATATCCTTTCTCAAAGTACCGCTTCGTTAATATTTTAAACAGTCTTCGTGTAAGTGTGTCGAGCATGATAAAAATGTAAAAAGGACTATTCAGAGTCCTACAGACTTTTTCACAATATCTGGGTTGATCTTTCCTGCAGTAAAGGTATTGCCAGTCCTCATGTTATTAATGGTAATAGATGCTGGTGCGAATAGAGCAGGGTCTATCTTGTAAAAGTCAAAGTTTGCAGCCTTGAAGATTTCGTAAAAAGGTTGACCATAGGCTGGTGAAGATGATGATGGAGCCTTTTCAAGCAGTTTTGTAATCTCTTGATCATCCTCATCATCTATCATGAAGAAGGTCTCGCCTCCATACATGAGCATATCATTAGTTCTTCCCATGGCTTTTGTAGCCTTTGGATGTGATGGAGCAATTGGCGCTTGACCACAACCATACAGAACCTTTAGAGGATCAAACCCTAACTCTACCAATCTATGCAGCCCAGTCTCCACTATTCTTCCTGAAATCTGAGTGGAGCCAGCAACACTTGATGTTGGTGTGAGTATTGCATATAATTTATCTGGACTGACTTTGCATTCTTTTGAAATGTAATTCAATGCATCTACAGGAGGTTCCTCAGAGGTTTCTAAGACTATGACTGCTGAGTCTGCTGAATCCTGATACTTTATCTTTGCATATAGTTCTTTAGGCTTCATGGGTATGGCTCTAGCAGGACCAGAGCCCATGGCAAAATATTTCTCTACACTTATCCTCCAGCCAGCAAACTGTGAACCTAATAGTGAAATAGCTGGATGATCTGTTGAGACAAAGATCTTAGGTAAAGATAGTCCATCATGATCAAAGTAGCATAAAGATGCTTTACCATATCCTCCTAAGCATATTTCTGTGATATACTTTCCAGCCATGAAACCTCCTTTGGCTTTTATCCCTGCATCTATGATGGTTGCTCCATTCTCAGCCTTTGTAACTGCTATAGCCAATTCATCCTTCTTTTCTATCATCTCTTTTACTATATTCAAAGCTCTCAAGTTTACACTTATAGCCAATTTCATCGCCTTAGAGAATGTATGCCTCCTTCTTTTTGAAATGTTCATTATTTGGGACTGATATGAAGATCTTTCCGTTTCCGCCTTCTGTCATATCTCCTGAGAAGGAGTAGAAGGGACCTGTTATCTTGTCTGCTCCCACTTTTATGTTTGGTCTGACTTCATCTATTATAAAGCTTGGCAGAACATCAGGAACCTTTCCCATCACTATTACCTTTCCTCCTGTCATTTCAGCGCCAAGCCTACCGAGAGAGCTTCCAGAGACGAATATAGTACCGCCTTGCATATGAACCCCTGCATATAATCCTACATCTCCCCCTATTCTTATTAGACCATCCTTCATAAAGCAGCCAACTTCACTCCCAGCGTTCCCCTTTACGATAATAGTGCCCCCGCTCATTCCATTTTTTGAGCCTCTATAAGCTGAGCCTATGAAATCTCCTGCATCACCATCAACCTCTATGTTTCCTCCTTTCATCTCAAAGCCAAGCCAAGAGTCAACATTACCATGAACATGAATCTCTCCACCTTTCATGTTATCCCCTACGTAAAAACCAGCGTTTCCATTTACGATTATCTTGCCAGAAGTCATCTGCTTGCCTATTCTCCTAGCCTTTGATAGATCGCCTTCTATTGTTATCGTAATATCCTCAGGTTTTTGACCTGATTCTCCTGAAACTTCGAAGACTTCTCCCAATTTTATCTTCTTGTTTCCTCTCCATAACTCTAAGCTCTCTCTTTCTTTTAGAGACTTTCCTGCAAAGACATCAGGGCTTATAACAGAAGCGTCAAGAGGCCTTTCCACTTTGTTTTTAAGTTTTAACAAAATTGTTCCCATCTATTTTTCACCTAATTTACATGTTCAACCTTCAGTTATTTCACCTTTTTATCCTTTACCAAAATAGTAAGAGAAGTATATATTGTTTATAATGTATAATTGGTTAATGGGGATCGTATTCCTATATTTAAGAAACTCTCTTGTCATTCAGTTTTTTAAAGAGATCGTCTAGAATTTGTTCTTGTTCGCTTTTACGTTCAACTCTGCTCTTCTCTTATGAATCAAACTTACACATTTTTCTACATGCTCTTCCTTGACTATGATAAGTATGCTAGAAGTCTCCTTTTGAGCGTCAGCATTCTCAATGTTGATCCCGTATCCTTTTATGGCGCTTTGGACTTCAGCAGAAACGTCTGGCACTCTATACATCTCATCCCCTATCAATGTAATGGCTCCTAAATCACGCTCAACTTCAGACGATTCATCGTATCTTCTTATTATCTCTTCATTCTTTCTGAAGAATTCTCCATCGAGAAACAATAGCTTGGATACCCACTCGTCATCTTTTTTGTAAGGTCTTAATTCAGTAAAGCCCTCGAACCTTCTATTCTTCCCCAAATAATCTCTCAGAGACAGTTTATTTCTTTCTCTTATCTTTAGGATGATACAATCCTTCTTGCCAGTTACTATTTTGATAGGGTTGCTATCTTCATGTGATGCTTCTCTTTGGATTTTCGTAAATCTCTTTGGGTCTTTTATGTCAGTTACTGTAAGCAATAGATTCAAATTTGCATGCTGTATGTCCATCAAAGCAACGTAGTCAACTATGTCCATACCATACTGGGCACCAAGAGTAGCCTCATTATACGATAAACTCCAAACAGGGTCCAATTCGTTTTTGCTTATGCCTTCTACCTTTGGGTTGGCACTCATAACCATGCTATCTTTCTCAAAGTCAACAGTTACATCATAAACATGAGACAAAACTATTCCGAGATCGACAGCGGTTCTATCAGAACCTCCCCTCTCATACGTAGTTTCTCTTCCATAGATGGTCTTGCCTATAAAACCACCAACGATAGGAACCTTACCTTCGTTTATATATTCTATTAAATGCCTAGATTCTCTTTTAGACTCATCAAGTAAGAAAGTGGCTCCCTCAAAGCTCCTATCAGTAATAATAGGCCATTCTTCAAAAGGCATACTCAAAGAGTCTATGCCATTACTCTTTAAAACAAAGTCCATGGTTTTTGCCATCAAAAGTTCACCGCTATAAGCCAAGACAATAGCCCTATTCCCACCCTCAAACTCCTTATTCCTTGCTACTTGCTCTAATGCTCCATCCACTTCCTCAAAGCATCTGTTCAATTCATCGTTGAAAGCGCCTTTATGAAATTCCTTAATGTATGAGTCTCTAATTCTCTCATAAGGATTTCTTAACTTGAAAGATTTGTTGCTGATGAAACCCGTTTTGGCGCAGTCTTCTCCTATGTCTATGGCAAGGTCTGTAACCCCCTTCGGTGCAGACACTACTACAACTGGACCTTTGCCATCTTTTTGCCTTATCTCTCTAACTCTTTTCACTATATCAGGAATGCCTTCTCCATAGGGCTTTATGACACCTCCACCAAACTTGACGATGGTAAGGGCATCTTTCTTTTCTTTAAACGATGGTTGAGTATTCAAAGAACTAATCACATCCTTTTATTGTAATAAGTTTCTAGTCCATCAAGTATTTCTGGAGTGATTCCTCTGTTCAGCCTCCTCGTGGTTTTATAACTTATTTGGAGAGTTATTTAAATGTGAACGCTATAAATATTTGATACTCTAAGTAGAGTAATATACGTTCTAATTTGCAACAAAGGCAATTTTATGCGATTCTTTTGCCTGCTTCGTAGGATGCACTCTGATTCCAGATTTCAGCAGGTTCTGTAATCCAAACGCCTCTCACCTTTAGACCTAGTTTCTCGATTTCTTCGCTTAGTTTTTCATAGATGGGACCTGAAGTTTCGTAATTTTTTATATTTACTCTAATCTGATAGGCTTCCATTCCTAAGATTACAAGAATAGAAGCTAACTCGCCTTTTCTCTTCATTGCTTCAAGGTTTTCGCTAGTTTTCTTCATTAATACAGCAGCGAAGGCTATTGTGTTAGGGTTAGGAGCGATTATAGATCCTACATGAATTGCATGTATAACTCCTTCAGGAGTTTTTGTTGCAAGGACTTTTGATGCCTTTGGATCGTTTATGACTTTCATCACATTTTCTGGAAGGCTTACCAAACTTATCTCCCCAAAAGCAATAGTTAGGCAAGAATTAAACTTTTCTTATGGCAACATTTTTTAATATCGTGTTTTCATATAATAGGTGAGAAAATGACCACAGCTTTCGTTCTTATCAATGTTGAGCCTGGCTCTGAAGAAGATTTGCTCAAGGAGCTAAAGAAGGTAGAGGGTGTCTTAGAAGCCCATCGTGTCTACGGTGTCTACGATACAGTAGTCAAGATTCAGGCTGGATCGACAGAAAAGCTCAAAGAAGTCCTGACTTGGAAGATTCGCCGATTGCCTCATGTCAGATCCACCTTGACCATGATCGTAGTCGAATAATTATCTAAAATTATCTTTAAAAATCACATATCTTCGTATCATTAACGAAACTTCTTAGTCATGATTCTATCTTTATTCTCGAATATTTTTGTGCGAATTAAGAGCCACCAATTTAACAATATAGACTAAAATATTGGGTGCAGTTGTCATTTTCTATGGCCTCAGAATTCAACGACTATTTTAAAGCAATGATCGTAGCGACTATACTGAGTTATCAGCCTGAGAAAGCCATAGCGCTTCTTAGTAGACATTTTCATGTTGATGAGCCTAAGATAGGGATAGGGGTGTTCAAAGGTCGTTCGAAAAGAGTCAGAGCGGCTTATTCAGGAAAAAGAAAAGAAATTTTGGCTGCCAAGCGAGAGTATCTTTACGACCCCTTTACGATTCTGCACGAATTTTACCACCATCTCAGAAACTTCGATAATGAGCATAGAGGTACCGAGAAGTATGCTGACAAGTTTGCACAAGATTTTATCGAGGCATACAACAGAGTTTCATGTAAGCTTCTCTAAAGCATTTTTAATCAGTTTTTCCTCTTACTCTACTTAAGTCATGTGACTCTCCTGTATACTAAAATAATATATGCTTGATCTTTGAAAGTATCTTCGAGAGTGCGAACTTGCTACCCATTGGACTTTTGATGAGGGAACATAGGCTTATTGAACGCATGATCAAACTGATGAAGGTAGAATTAGGTAGAATAGGCGAAAAGAAAGAGGTGGATTCAAATTTTATTGATATTGTAATAGACTTTCTCAGAACGTATGCTGACAGATGCCATCATGGTAAGGAAGAAGACATTCTTTTCAGAGACCTTGCAAAAAAGAATATGTCTGTTGATCACAATAGGATAATGCAAGAATTGATTCAAGAGCATATTTATGCAAGAAATACAGTAGGCAACCTTGAGAAGGCTAAGGAGAGTCATAGCAAAGGTGATGTTGAAGCATTAAATGATATACTGAAGTTAATGAAAGATTTGGTTGAACTTTATTCCAAGCATATCGAGAAAGAAGACAAGAGATTCTTTTTCCCATGCATGGAATATTTTACAAAACAGGAGCAAGAAAGCATGGTTCAAGAATTTTTAGATTTTGATAGAAGAATGATACATGAAAAATATGAAAAGATAGTTGATGAAATTGAGAAGGTTCAGTACAAAAGTTTTTCAAAGTGGAAATGCGTTGTTTGTGGCTACATATATGATCCTGAGAGAGGCGACCCTGAGAACGGAATACCACCTGGGATTCCCTTCGAAGATCTGCCTGAAAATTGGGTTTGCCCGACTTGTGGTGCTACGAAAAAAGATTTCGAAAAGGTCGAATAGCAAAATTAAATTCATTTCATTCTTGATGGAAAAAATGAACTGAAGCAATCATCCATAGTTTAAACAACTTTACTTACTATAAAGGGCACTAGATACTCCTTAGATTCATGAGGTGGATGGTCTCCACAGAGCATTATCAAGCCGTTAGTGCCATAAGCCTTGGCAATCTCTAATACATTCTTATCAATATGCCTAATAGCTTTAAGAGTGTAGTCCAGTTTATCAAGAGACCTTAGGTGCGTAACAATCAGCTTGCATCCTTCTTTTATTGCCTCTATGGTAGCTTCCTTAGCAATATCGTCGAACTCTATAACATTATCTCTTTCCTTCACAAATTTGACAGTATCTATGCGTTTTTCAAAAGTTAAAGCGCCTTTTTCTTCCATAATTATAGCGGACTTGATGCCTTGTTCAGATGCAGTCTCAAGTATTGATTTAAAGTGGCTTTTGTAGACGTCTCCTGTACTGTAAATCCTATGCACTTCAGGCTTTCTTCCACAGAGAATTGAGGCTATTGCAGGCGTAGTCCTGTTAGCGTTTGCTTTGCATCTATAGAATCTTCCATTATCACTCATCTTGCTTATGTTTTGAAAGAAGCCCTTTGATTTTATGTAGTGTGAGTATCCAAAAGCGTCTATGATGAGCAATAATATTTTATTACAATTTTTTCCATAAGCAACGATTTCTTCTATTGGTCTTCCATCAGACTGGAAATTTATATCTATTATTTTAGAGATAGTAGGGGCTATGTCTATCTGCTCAAGGTCAAACTCTTCTGAGCGTCTTCTTTGCATCTTAACGCGCCTATTAGAAAGAAATCGAACTTTAATAAAAATAGGCTTTATTCTTGGTTAAGCATTGATGCTAATCTTTTTAGGGTTTTGAGGAAATAGAATTAAAGTTGAAGGTCTTTGAAAGGTCAACTTTTTCTATCTGATTAGTAATATTTATATATCCCCGCCCAGTAGGATGGATTATCCATCCATACAGCAAACTTTGGTTCAAGAGAAGCGCCTCAGCAGCCTCGGTCGGGGTGGGTTAAGCCATTCCCCACCCCTATTTTTGAGAATTTTTAATATTTGTGACAGGAGCAGGATTTGTGTGAATAAAGGAAATCTTTGGAGATTCAATACCAACCAGCCATACTTCTTATCATGCATCCGTTACTGATTTTAACTGTAAAGTTTTGATATATAATCATCGAACATTCGAGGGGCTAAGACAAAGCAAGAAGAAGAAATTGAGTTTCTAATCCATTCAGCGTATTCACCATTTCTTGCAAAACTTACAGCCTCTTCTAATTTCTCCCTTAAATTAGACAAGTCGTCATGTACTATGAGTCCATTCTTGCCATCGGTTATTACTTCAGGCACACTTCCAGATGGCGTGGAGACTAAAATATTCCCATTGACAATCGTCTTCATCCAACTCGTACCGCTTGCCTCACTGGTCGATACTGGTATGTTTACTCCTACATCTGAACCAGCCACCATATATCTCGCCTTTTCTCTATCATGATTTAAAACATAAGCTATTGATGTTTCAGAATTTTTTATAGTATCGATCAAACTTTTGAGAAATTTATCTCCCCATTCCCTTATCGGTCTACCAGCAAAAACAAAAGTCGCTTCAGGAAACAAATCGATGAGTTTTAGAAAATGGTCTAGCCTCTTGTACTCAGTTAACCTTTTGGCGCATGTAAATATGGTATTATCAATGTTAATTTCATCAAAATTAGAAATAACTTCCTGCTTCCTTTTCCATTCAAGAAATTGCTCAGAGAGTTCTCTTTTATTGAGATGGTGGGCTTCCAGAAGTTTACTGTTAGGAATTGCATCTAGATTCTTCAATAGATCACTATTATTTTCCCAACCTATAATATATTGGCTGAACAAGTTTTGTAGATGAGGGCTAATCCAGTCAAGGCTGATGCCATTTGTTACCGAAGTTATCTTTTCTTTAAATTCAGGATAAAGGCATTCTTTTGTCACTTTTTCATGTAGTTCTGAGACACAACATAATTTCTCGCTGTAATATGCCAGTATTCTCCCAAAGTTTATGAATTTTATATCTCCATACTCCTCTTCTCCTACTTTTAGCTTCTCTAAAGATTTGTCTTCTATCAGACATTCACAAGTTTCTTTTCTGAATCTTTTGTGACCGTGTAGTTGAGGTGTATGTGTATTCCCGATGAATCTACCCTTCATATCTTCTTCATCAACTGCCAGAATTAGAAAGGCTGTATCACTTTCGTTCAAGTGATACAATTTTGGCAATATACTATTCCTCCTCAAGAATCTTGCTATAGACCTTGCGAATGTATATCTAACAAATACTTGCTGTCCTTCATCCTTTTCATTATAAAGTTCTAATTCTTTTAACCAACCATTTCCTTCAGTTGGAGCCATCTCAATAAAATAACTTCTAGTATTTTCTATGCTAAGCTCGTGCAGATAAACAGATACTTCAACAGGATACCATTTGGTATCCAACCCGAAGCTATCAATTTTCTTCAAAGAATTATGGTTGATTTTTATTCTTTCCATTTCTACAGAGCCATTATTAATTTTTTGATGTAATTTTACTGGGTAGAGAGGTGAAAATAGGTAAAAAGGTGAGTTCCTTCTCCTTGCCTCATGAAAAACGTCAGAAGTTAAAATGCCTAGCCCACCAATGCCTCCCCCATCTATTAAGTCTGTCTCAAGTGTAACGTAAACAACAGTACTTTCTTCCACAAGAAAATTTCTCGTTGAAAAATTTATAAAGTTATCTCCAAATTTTTTAGAACATAAAAAGAATTTTGACAAGATATTAATTACCGTCTCATCAAAAGATAGGGAAGGAATAATTGCGATAGATTTATCAGTTATTTTTGAAAGAAGATTTTGATAAAGTGAAATAGGAAGGTGAGTGATAACTTGAAAATGAAAGTTAGGAGAATGATAGAAACCAGCAGACGAGTGATCTTGGACTGTGCCTTGGAAAATGGCGCTATTGTGGCTGCTAACTGCTCCAAAGAATATTTCGCAAAAGACGCAAAATACTATACTTACGTTTGGCCTAGGGATGCCTCCTTTGCCTGTGCGGCTGCAGACATTCTTGGAATCAAAAACATTCAAGAAAGGTTTTTTGATTGGTGTATTAATAGGGCAGAGGATTTTCAAGATGATGGAGTTTTTTATCAAAATTATTTTGTTAACGGTTTAAAGGCATCTGGAAGTTTTCAGCCAGATCAGACAGGGTCCTTTTTGTGGGCTATTTGGCATCACTTCAAAGATGGTTTGAAAAAGGCATCAAAATATGAGAAAATCATTTGCATGGCGGCTGATGGAATCTGCAAAAAATGGAAAGGAAACTGTTTCGATGAGGTCACCAATGACCTCTGGGAAGAAAGGTTCACCTTTCCCGACTTAGAAGAAAACTTCACTTATTCCCTCGCTGCATGCATAAAGGGACTAGAATGCGCGAACATTTTCATGCCTAACGAAAAATGGATGAATGTAGCCAAGCAGATGCGGGAAAGACTTGAGAAACATTATGAAAATTATTTCTTTAGGAGTTATGGAAAGCTCAGTGACAGGAGAATAGACGCTTCGATGCTAGGACTAGTCTATCCCTTTGAGGTGTTTCCACCCAATGATAAAAGAATCGTTGCAAGTGTAGAGGAGATGGAGAGGAAACTTATAGTGAACGGAGGGCTTCATAGATATGAACATGATGAGTATGATGGTTGGATCTACAAAACCATGCATAGAAAGAAGGGCGCTGGAGCCTGGCCCCTCCTCAACTTTTGGCTGAGCATATACTATGCAAGATTAGGCCACAAGGAGAAAGCTCTTCAATACTACAACTGGGTGTTGGACAGAGTACAAAAATTCATTCCAGAACAAATCTTTGAGAACGACCTCCAAGTTTCAGTCAGCCCTCTTTGTTGGAGCCATTCTATGTTTGTAATAACCACAAAGGAACTTGGATACCTTTAGGAATGAGCTTAGAAGATAGGTCTAAGAAACTATTTGTGAAATAGGTTGAAGATCAAAACTTCTGCTCAGCGATTACCCATGCATTATTTTTTATTATAGTGACCCTAAAGCTTAAAGAAACTCTACTCACTAAATATAGTAAATATAGGTGCTAGGATTGACTGACGTGGTTTTTGTATTCGAGGTTCATCAGCCCATCAGAATCAAGAAAGGTTTCTTCTGGGAGAGGAACATGTTCCGCCGCTTACGTAAAGGAGAATTGTCTGATTTTTATTTTGACAAAGCCAAGAATAGGGAGATATTTGAGAGGGCTTGCAAGAAATGCTACTTCCCGTCCAACAACATCTTGCTTCAACTTATCGATGAGTTCAAAAGAGAAAAGAAAAAGGTTAAGATTTCCTTCAGTATATCTGGAATTTTTCTTGAACAGTGTGAAGCTTACAGTCCAGATCTTTTGGAGTCGTTTAAACAACTGAGCGAAACAAGATGTGTTGAGTTTCTAGACCAGACCTACTACCATTCTCTAACTGGATTATACCCAGTCAGAGATGAATTCGTCGAACAGATCAGGATGCACAGACAAGTAATGAAAGACCTTCTTAACGCTGAACCACTAACTTTTGAGAATACAGAACTCCTTTACAATAACGCTATAGCCAAGGTCGTGGAGAAAATGGGCTACATTGGAATCTTCACCGAAGGAGTTGAAAGAGTCCTTAAGGGCAGGTCACCTAACTACGTGTACAAAGCAAAGAATTGTGAGAAGATCAAGGTTCTCTTAAGAAACTATAAACTCACAGATGACATCGGTTTTAGATTCTCAGATAGACAGTGGAGTGAGTGGCCGCTGACGGCTGAAAAATATGCCTCTTGGTTGGCAGCAACTCAAGGTCAGTGCATCAACATCTTTCCAGACTATGAGACCTTTGGCGAACATCATTGGCCAGAAACTGGGATACATGATTTCTTAAGATACTTACCAAAGGAAATTCTGAAGTGGGAAAATCTCCAAATGGCAACACCCTCAGAGGTTCTGAGCAAGTATAAGGTTGTTGGAGAAGTTGATGTCCCTGAACTTGGTGGCACGGTCTCTTGGGCTGACATTGAACGAGACACAAGTTGCTGGCTTGGAAATACAATGCAGTGGGCGTACTACACTATAACAAAGGAACTAGAGCCACTAGTCAAGGAATCCAAAGATGAAGAGTTTCTAAAGATCTGGAGATATCTTCTAGCCAGCGATCATCTTTACTATATGTTTACGGCTGGTGGGGCGCCAGGCGAAGTTCACACCTATTTTAACCCTTACGACTCTCCAATAGATGCTTTTGTCACTGCCCAAGGCGCCATCCTCGATTTCGAGTCAAGGGTAAGATCATATATTATTGCTGCGAATGAGCCTTTCCTCTTTTACATGGGCTCAGAGGAGAAAGACTTCACTGGAGTCAAGGTCTGGAGTCTTGCAGGAATGAGTGATGCTCTTCAAAGGGTCGACATAAAGTCTATTGAGTTTCACAATCGAAGAGGAGACTTTGAAAAGTGGGCAGCTTTCTCACTGAGAGATGAAAAGTTAGCTCAGAAGTTTAAGGAGGTTCAAGTTTCAGGAGTTCGAGGAGAGAAACTTAGACAAGATCTGTTTCAGGTTTCCAATCATCGTTTTACAGAGATTAAAAAGTTAGCTCAAACAGTAATGCAATGTTTTTGACTATCAAGAAAAAAGTGAACATGCTTTTATTATCCCAGATTTGGTAAGATGATACCTCAGTCTTTTCAAGTGATCTATAGAAGTCTCGATATATCCAGAGCTTATTAGTTTTTGAAGTAATCTTAGGATTTCCTTAACCTTTATTCTCAGTATACTAGACAGTTCCTCAGCCGACCTTGCATGTTCGCTATCAATGGCTCCAAGGGTGTATAGGGAAAGGAGAACTCTAAACTCATCGGGATAACTATCAAATTTAAAAGAAGGAAACTCTACCCTATACTTTGCAACTATTCTCGGTTGAGCCAAAGTTACACCTTCACGATACACCTTTATTGTTTCCTCTGCGATTTTGTCCCAATTATAGTTTTCAACAACATTTTGATAGGCATTTTCTCGAATCTTGTTTGCAAAGGCTTGATCTTTAAGCACCTTTAGAATTCCCCAAGCCACTGAATCAGAGTTGTCTGGATATACTTTTACTCCTGTCTTGTCATGCTCAACGATTTCAGATAAACCTCCTGTATCTGATACTACTACTGGAACCTTTGCTGCCATGGCTTCTAATGCTGTAATACCGAAGGGCTCATAAAGAGAAGGAAAAACCGCAACGTCACTCGCTTTGTAAAGCGATACCAGCATGCTCTCGTCCACAAAACCAGTAAAGAAAACGTGATCAGAAACACCGAAGTCCCAAGCCTCTTTTAACAGATACTCTTTCATCCCTCCCTCACCAACGATCACAAACTTCACGTTCGGCAATACATCTAACACCTTCGGAACTGCGCCAATCAGTACATGAACTCCCTTCTCGTGAACCAGCCTTCCAACATATACAACCATCTTTTCATTAGGCTCGGCATATCGCCTCTTAACAGCTTGGGCATCAATTTTGATGTTAAATTTAGAAACGTTTACTCCATTTCGAATCACGGAGATTTTTTCTCTTGGAAAGTTAAATGTCTCAGAAATCTGATTTGCCATATAGTTGCTACAACAGATTACTTTTGAGCTTTCATTGACAAGGCGTCTCTCCACTTCGTTTATGGTCATTTGGTAGTCGTTGCGGATTCCACCTCTTCGACCAGCCTCTGTAGAATGCATGGTAGACACCAAAGGTTTTCCATAAAAGTCCTTCAACCTAATCGCTGCATCAGCAACGAGCCAGTCGTGAGCATGAATAAGATCAACTTTTCCATAATGTGCATCTATTACTTCCATGGCTCTCTGAATCATTTTTTGATTCATTGAGAGGACCCATGAGAGAAAGCTGTAGGCAGGGATTTTGTATGAATCAAAGCGGTATACGCAGACCCCCTGAATTTCCTCGTATTCTGGTGCTCCTGGGAAGTCACAAGTGACTACGTGTACGCTTATACCTTTCTTCGCTAAGGCTAAGGATAGATCGTTAACGTGAGATGATATTCCGCCTACGATTCTAGGTGGGAACTCCCAAGAGAGCATCAGAACGCTAAAGTCATCTTTGACCATTCATACCAGCTTTTGAATGTATTCACACTTTTGAATATATATTTCTTCCATAAAAGTTATTTGGCTGTTACACCTTGTAACTAAAGATGCTAGAGATGAAAAGAGTTGAGTGAGAAAGATTATCGACTTTCTGAGAGAATCCTTCTAATCTTGCACAATCTAGGTGCTACGAGTCGAGAGAAAGCGAAGAAATCTGACGAATTAGCGCAGATTCTTCAAACCGACGTAAATGAAGTCAATCAAATCATGAATAAGTATCAGTCTGAAGGATACACCATAAGCCTCACTGATAATGACGGAAACATAAGACACTATTTGACAGGCAATGGAATAATTAGGGTTTGCTCACTTTTCACTTGATTGAGGTTTTACCTTGCGCGTCATAATCTTCACATGGGAGTTTCCACCGAGAATTGTTGGACAGCTTTCTCATTATGTGAACAAACTTGCAATTGACCTCGTGAAAAAGAGTGTTGACACATACGTTGTTACATATCATGACTCTTGGATAGGCTATCATCAAGGAGTAGACGGGGTCAAAGTTTACAGAGTTTCAAATCCTGTTAAATCCCAGATAAACATTCTCACATGGGTCCTCAACCTAAATCAGGAGGTTGAACGGGTTGCTGCCGATATTTTTTACTTGACCAAACGTGAAGTTGATCTTATCGATGTATGTGATTGGCATTTCACTCCAGCTGCAGTGAGCTTAAAGAGAGGGTTAGGAATCCCGTTTGTCTTCTCTATAGACAGTCTTGAAGATCATCGATCTCATGGCTCTAGTGCTCCTTTGAACCTCTCAATAAAAGGTCTAGAACTGTTGGGCGTCGATGAAGCTGAGAGAGTTTTGGTCAAATCAGAATGGATGAAACAAGAGGTGAGACGAATCTATAAAACGCCCCTTGAAAAGATAGAGGTTGTCTCGCCCCATTCGCCAGCCTGGATCGACGAGATTCTTATAGCCTATAGAAAAGCGCTAGGCATCTCCCCAAATCTAGCATCTTAAGCTTGGATTAGGGTGATTTTCAGTTGAACCGTCAACTTCGAGTCATAATGCTTTCTTGGGAGTTCCCACCTAGAACAGTTGGAGGAATTTCTCCTCATGTCTACAATTTGTCCAGTCACTTAGCCCGCATGGGAGTAGATACTTACGTAGTGACTTGTGACTTCCCAGGAGCACCAGAATACGAAGAAGTGAATGGTGTCCATGTTATTCGAGTGGATTCATACAAGACTCCTTCTCCAGACTTCGCCACATGGGACTATCTGATGAATGTGAATATGCAAAAGGAAGCTGCGACTATTATCAGTAATTTAAATGGAAAAGTTGATCTTATTCATGCTCACGACTGGCTCGTAGCCAATGCTGCAATAGGACTAAAACACATCTTTAGGATTCCTTTATTGGCTACTATACATTCCACTGAAATAGGGAGAAGAAACGGCCTTCACACAAATTATGAGAGGATGATCCATGAGACAGAGGCATGGCTTGCACATGAGGCTTGGAAGGTTGTGTGTTGCAGTCAATACATGGTTTCTCATACAAGGTGGGCATTTGGACTGCCGGAAGACAAGGTGGTAATGATTCCGAACGGTGTCAACGCAGACGTGTTTAAGCAAGAGTTCAAAAAGCAAGAGTTTAGAAGCAAGTTTGCAGAGCCCGATGAAAAGATCATCCTCTTTGTGGGACGTCTTGTCAATGAAAAAGGAGTTCATGTGCTGATCAATGCCATGCCCAAGGTTTTGGCTAGAGTAAACGCAAAACTTGTGATCGTTGGTGAGGGAGGGATGAAAGACTTCCTTAAGGTCCAAGTTAACAATATGAGGTTGGCTCACAAGATCTTTTTCACTGGTTTTCTAGACGAGCAGAGCGTAAGATTTCTTTACCAATGCGCTGATGTCTGTGTGGTTCCTTCTCTTTATGAGCCTTTTGGAATAGTCGCATTAGAAGCTATGGCAGCAAAGGTTCCAGTAGTAGTATCAGACACAGGAGGACTAGCAGAAATAGTTGAGCATGACAAGACAGGAGTAAAAGTATATCCAAATAATGTAGAGTCATTGGCATGGGGTATAACTAGAGTCTTACTCGACCCATCTTATGCCGAATGGATCAGGTCAAACGCTGACAGGAAAGTTAGAGAAATGTATAACTGGAGCAAGATAGCAGAGAAGGTTAAGGCTTTATACCAATCGATATGTGATGAGTATCAGCATGGTTCTTGGAAACCTACGTAAAATGGCAAAGCCTTGATACTTCCTTCATCTTTTCCCTCGCCTTAATAGAACAGATCGTTGATCGGTTTAACCAATCTTCACTTCCCCACCAGAAGTTATCACTTGCCTCAGCCATAAGAAGCCACCTCCAAGCTTGTTGGAGAGCCTCCACAGCCTCCAATGGGCAATTATTAGCTAAAGCCTTAACTCTTTCATCAACTTCGTGAAGGAGCTTACTGGTTTCCAAAATTTGAGTCCATGTTTTTTCTCTGTGTTCTCCCTCAGTCCACTTTAGAAATCTTCCATCGTCAAAAGTTCCTGGTACATTCCAGCTTCCATCCTCAACAACAACTGTATCATGAGGAGGATGTTCTTTAAGATACTCATCAATAGTAATTAGCTCAATGAAATTAAAATCAGGGTCTTTACCCAGCAAGTATGCAAGAGGTTCAAAGAACCAGCCCCAAAAGCCAGCGTTCGCACCAGAATGGCGAAACCAACCGTTTTCTCCGTCTGTAGCAACCGTCAGCAAGAAGTCCCCGTCATTGTGAGGCTGAATTGAATTTTCGATTTCGTTTTTAAGCCAGATAGGATTATAACCACTTTGTTGTGCATTACTAATACCTCTGTCTCTTGGAATTACGATTATTTGGTGCCCTTCATACTCAACGTAGTGGGGATGATAAAGAAGATCGAATCTATCCATGTCTTTATTGGCATTTACTATATGAGGACCGTCTACGATGGTCCACTTGAGACCCATCTCTGCCAGAACAGGAACAACTCTAGTGCTGAAGGCGAGTTCTGGAAGCCAGAAGCCCTTAGGTCTCGCCCCAAAAGTCTCTTCAGAGATTTTAAGGTGCATCTCAATCTGTTTTCGACGATCATCTTCTGGTATTAGGGGAAATATAGGATGAAAGTAACCACAACCTGTGAACTCGACTCTCTCCAGCTTCTTTGATTTTAGATATCTGTCCCATAATCCTTTCAGTCTCGGATCAAAGTCAGCTTTCATAAGCTCGTTCAACTGTTCAATAAGACTTCCTGTAAAGTTGAAGGTTATTTTCGCATTCTCATATTTTTCGATGATCTCAGGTGGATACGTGTAAGGGTGAAGGGTTTGATTGAAAACGTCTCGGGCAATTTCAGACTCGTATGTGGGTCCAGTAAAGTTGTATCTTGGTTGATGCATGTGCAAAACTATTGCAAAATAAAGCTTTGGCTTCACTATCTAACCACTTGCTTTAAGTTTAAGTAAGCTAAAAATAAAAGCATATACTTAAAACAATTGTAAGGTGGTTCTATTTCCCAACTAACAGAAGACGACATCAAAATCTTAAAGATAATTTATGAAATGGAAAGGGCTAAGCCAAAAGAGCTAGCTGAAGAGACCGGATGGATTAGAGGGCAAGAATTTGAGGATGAACTACTGAGATATCATATCTTAAACATGATAGATTTACAAATTAAGGAGAACTTCTCTCCAGCGTGAATTCTAAAAATCTTAGGGATTACTAATGCGTGTCCTAATCCTCACATGGGAGTACCCGCCCAAACGCTTAGGAAACGTCTCTGACCACGTCTCCACATTGGCCCATGAACTCGTGAAGCGCGAAAACGAAGTAGAGGTTATGGTTTTAGATGATTTACGGCCAGGATTTGAGGATGTATACGGCGTCCATGTCCACAGAGTCGCTAACCCAGTCAAAACTCATCCAATGGCTAGTGTGCTAACGTATGCTATGACAGCATCCGTGCAAATAGAAAACGAAGCCTCAAACATTGTTTACTTTTACAAACAGCATCAGAAAAGCATCGATCTCATACATGCTCATGAATGGCTTACAATTTCTCCAGCGATCAGTTTGAAACATGCTTTTAATATTCCTTTTGTCCTAACCCTTCACTCAATAGAGGGGCATCGGTCTCACAACCGTTTCGGTCCGCTCAGCATCGCCATAAAAGAGATCGAGGACACTGGAATATGGGAGTCTAACAAGGTGATTACTAACACAGATTGGCTGAAAAATGAGATTTTGAGGTATTATGGTGATGGTCATAGGAAAAAAATGGACGTAGTGTGGCCTGTGGGCAAGGGCTGGGTCGATGAAGTGTTTTCTGTTTATCAGAGAGTTGCTCAAGAAACCTTACAAGCTTAGTGATCTAAATGCGCGTTCTCCACCTCTCATGGGAGTTCCCACCTCGAATAATAGGAGGGTTAGCTTCTCATCTTTTTGATCTGTCTAGGGCTCTCACCCGTAGGGGAGTTGAAATTCACGTAGTGACATGTAACTTTCCAGGCGCAAAAGAGTACGAAATTGTGGAAGGCGTAAATGTGCACAGGTTCGAAGCCTACGCAGCTGGAGACTCTTTTCTCAGTTGGGCCTTACGCATGCAGAAGAACATGGAAAGAAAGGGCTGCGATCTCATCAGCCTTATCAAAGGCGTCGATGTAATCCATGCTCATGATTGGCTCTCAGGAGTTGCTGGAATTGGATTAAAGCACCTATACAGAAAACCTCTAATCACAACTATGCACAGCACAGAGTACGGTAGGAGAAATGGAATTCACAACGATCTACAAGCTTGCATCCACGAAATCGAGAGTTGGCTGTGCTATGAGTCTTGGCGAATAATCACATGTTCATACTACATGCGAGACCATGTTTCTTGGTGTTTCCGAGTCCCAGAAAACAAAGTTTGTGTAATACCAAATGGAGTAGATGTAACAAAGTTCAACTTCGTTTTTAACTATTGGGAGATTAGGAACAGGTTTGCACATGCATCAGAGAAAATCCTCTTATTCGTTGGAAGGCTTGTGCCAGAGAAGGGCTTGGATGTTTTAATCAAAGCACTTCCTATAATTTTGGGTAAGGGTGTCAACGCAAAGATAGTTGTGGTTGGAGAGGGTCCGCAGAGAGATGAGTATCAAAGACTGGCCAAAGATCATGGTTTAGGCAACAAGATACTCTTCACTGGACATATAGACGATTGGACTCTAAGAGCGTTGTACCGTGTGGCAGACGTAGCCATTGTTCCCTCAAGGTTTGAACCCTTTGGGATAGTCGCATTAGAAGCCATGGCTGCCCATTGCCCATTAGTTGCTAGCTCAATTGGAGGATTAGACGAAATCGTGGATCATGAAGGCACTGGTCTAAAAGTTCCTCCGAACAATCCAGAAGCCCTGGCTTGGGGTATTTTGAGGATAATAAGAGATGTAGGCTTCAAAGACTGGATCGTAAACAATGCGTATCAAAAATGCCTATGGAACTACAACTGGGATAAGATAGCTGAATGGACAATCGGAGTCTACGAGGCTATTTTGCATGAATATAATGCAGGTTCTTGGAAACCTGTTTAACAATACATTATTTGATTTGCTATATTAAACATCAGCCAGAATTAATGGGCCGGGGCGGATTTGAACCACCGACCTTCGCCGTGTCAGAGCTTGACGGTAATTATACTGACGTCCTAACCATGCTAGACGACCGGCCCCTTTATGGTTTTTCGACTATCATCTAATATACATTGCTTTTATCCCAAAAAACCGATTTAGATAAATATCGAAAAGATATTTTGTTTAATGATCTTTATGAGCAAGACATCTGAGATTTCTGGCTTTTATAAGTTGAGTCCAGAGGATAGGATGAAGATAGTAAAGGAATTTGCAGGGCTTAGCGATGATGAAGTAAATTTGGTTCAATCTATGGGTGGTTTAAAGCTAGAATTGGCAAATAGAATGGTAGAGAATGTTATAGGAGCCATTCCAGTGCCTTTAGGAGTTGCAGTTAATTTTCTCATAAATGGAAAAGATTACTTGATCCCCATGGCTATAGAAGAACCTTCAGTGATTGCGGCTGCCAGCAACGCAGCAAAGATGGCTAGAGTAAAGGGAGGATTCTCTGCTCATTGCACCAATCCTATAATGATAGGTCAAATACAAGTTATAGATGTGAAAGATCCCTACGGAGCAAAGATGAGCATAATATCGGCAAAGGATGAAATCATAGCTAAAGCCAATGATCAAGACCCGATTCTGGTATCTCTTGGAGGAGGAGCAAAGGACCTAGATGTGAAGGTTATTGATACCATCAAGGGACCTATGGTAATCACAGAATTGTTTGTGGATTGTAGAGATGCCATGGGTGCAAATGCGGTGAATACGATGGCAGAAGCAATAGCTCCAGTAGTAGAGAGGATAACAAAAGGAAGAGTACTTTTAAGAATAATTTCAAACCTTGCAACAAAAAGGCTTGCTAGAGCAAAAGTTGTAATGGATAAGGAGGCTATTGGAGGAGAGGAAATAGTAGATGGCATAGTAAATGCCTTTGCCTTTGCTTCTGCAGACCCTTACAGATGCGCAACTCATAACAAAGGAATCATGAATGGAATCATAGCTGTAGCGTTAGCGACTGGTAACGATACTAGAGCTTTGGAAGCTGGGGCTCACGCCTATGCTGCAAGGACTGGTCATTATAGCCCGTTGACAACTTGGGAGAAGAACGAAGAGGGAGACTTAGTAGGCACTATAGAATTGCCTATAGCTGTAGGTCTAGTGGGAGGAGCAACCGCTGTCCATCCTATAGCGAAGATAAGCGTAAAGATTCTTGGTGTTAAAAGTGCTTTGGAGCTTGCTGAGGTCATGGCTTCAGTTGGACTTGCTCAGAACTTTGCAGCCTTAAGAGCATTGGTAAGTGAAGGAATACAGAGAGGGCATATGAAGCTTCATGCAAGAAATATTGCAATAATGGCAGGTGCAAAAGGAGATTTGATAGACAAGATAGCATCGAAGATGGTAGAAGAAAGAAAAGTTAGAATGGACAGAGCGAAAGAGCTTCTTAAAGAGATGGAGTCAGAGGTGCAACTTTAATAATATAATTCTCTAACCGACCTTCGCCTTCAGTAAAGGATAAAAATTATAGAAGATAGATGATGGGACTGTGATAGCGCCTCCATATTTAGTCTCATATTCTATCACTAGAAAGTGTAATCTAAAATGTAAGCATTGCTATAGCGATGCCACGGATACACAGGCATATGATGAACTTTCTACAATAGAAGCAAAAGGGCTCTTAGATAACCTTGCAAAATGGGGTATAAAACTTTTAATTTTTGATGGTGGCGAGCCTCTCTGTAGAGATGACTTCTTCGAGATTGCTAAGTATGCTTCAGAGAAGGGCATGAGAACCGTGGTAGGAAGTAACGGGGTTCTTATTGATATCGAGATGGCTAATAGAATGAAGAATGCTGGCATTCAAATGGTGCAAATCTCCATCGATGGTGCCAAGCCCGAAACTCATGACTCATTCCGTGGTGAGGATGGAGCTTTTTATAAAGCTATGCAAGGAATCAAGGCATGTAAAGAGGTAGGTCTGCCTTTTCAGTTTGGTATGGTTATTAGAAAGCAGTCTCTCCCCGAAATTCCAGACATGCTCAGATTAGCGGTTGAGAGTGGGGCAAGTGCTGCGGAGTTCTTCGACCTCGTACAAGTTCCAAGAGTTAAACAAAATTGCCCTGAAGAAATTTTGAGTAAAGATGAAAGAAAAAGTATTATGGAATGGTTGGCTGAAGCCCAAAAAGAATGCCCAATAGTGATTAGAGTACCAGGGTGCCCAATGTATCCTTTAATACTCAAGGAGAGAAGAATTCAGCCAAAACATTTCCCACCCCACGTACTGCGAAGAATCCCGTATTATGATCGGGGATGCGCTGCTGGGATACCTAATGGTTATATCACTATACTTCCAAACGGTGACGTAATACCATGTATGCTTCTACAGATAAGATTGGGCAATATTAGAGAGAAAAGTGTCATTAATATTTGGAATGAATCACCGATCTTATCAAAACTTCGATTGAGAAGCCTTTTAGAGGGCGAGTGTGGAAGATGCTCTTATAAAGATATTTGCGTCGGATGCCGAGGCAGAGCCTACGAAGAAACAGGTAACATGCTAGCCTCAGATCCTGGATGCTGGCTTGCTTGACCTCTATGGGCTACCATTTTCCGATAACCTGATATATAATCAAGCTCTAAGCAAATTCGCTCTTTCAGATAGTATCATCGCTAATTTGTTCTTATCAGCTATAGTTGCTTTTATTAGTTCATTAGAAATATTATGATGCTTTATCAAGAACTTTTCCTTTTCGCGATTTAGCTTTATAACGTCGTCTGATATTTCTCCAAGATTCTTAATATTTTCAGCAAAAAGTCTTAGATTTCTCGTCTCTCCTATAACTATTAAGGCTATATCCATCTTGCCAGATTTCAATCCTAAAGTCTTTAATGCCCTTTCTATCTGAGAGTCACAAGCCATTCTAACTATAATCTCTAGATCCAACTTTTTTGTGTAGGAGACCTTTCTATTGAATGCCATCCAAGATTGCTGCAAGATCATCTTCAAATGCTCATAACCAGCGATAAAATTTGCATCTAGAGCCTGAATAACAAGATTTGAGAACTTATCTCTTAAACTTCTTAAAAATTCATTAGGATCGTTTATAACCACTTCTTTAATTCCTAAAATTAATGATTCTGTTTTATCATCAAGTTTGATGAAGCGCAATCTCTTCACGCCATGATTATTTCCTTTAACCTCCATGGGTAATGGGTATTAAGGTGAGTTCATCACCTGATTTCACAACAGTATCTTCTCGATTTAAAGCAGATATTTCTACACCATTGACTGCTATGAGCATAGTAAGGGGAGAAAACCTAGATTTGCTAGTATCTGATGATGTAATCAAGGCTAAGATGTCTTTGACCTTAATTTCACTCTTGTCTATTTCTAACTCTGCTTTCCCCAATGCTTTTATTAAATGCCCATAGGCTTTAACCCTGATCATTCTCTCTATAGTTTAATCTAAAGGGATTTACAAGTTTTACTATTCTTAGCTTTTTTCTGCAGATGCTTCTCCAGAAATGGACTTACCTTCCTTCTTGACAAAGTCTGTTATATATCCAGCTATCTCATTCCTCAATTGCTTAGACCTAATTATAGCTACTTCGCTTAAGATGGATTTGTTCTTTTCAAAGTCATCAGTGAATAAATTCCCATGTTTCTCTAATATCTGCATTGAAATGCGTTTGACACGGTCCATTTATAAGCACCGAAGTGATCATTAGGTTAAAAGCTTCAAGTATATAGGTCTAGGGGTAAGTTACTTTGAGAGTAGGTAAATGCACAAAATTATGAATTTGCTTAGGAAATATTTCTGAACAAAAGATAATAAGATCAAATTAAATTGATTCGAAAGGATGAATGAAGAAGTCGTTCGATCTAAGCTAAAGCCAACTTTAGGGTTGCTCGATGCTACAGCCATAAATATAGGGGC
>JARVKD010000010.1 GCA_029775875.1 Nitrososphaeria archaeon | reverse complement strand
GAAAGCTGTAATTCTGGGAAGACCTGACTATTATTTTGATGAAAATGATGTTGTAAAGAATTATGCTATGCCAGAAGATAAAATTAGAGAAGTAAATGAAATGTTGAAGATATGTGATGGAATAGGATTAAGCGGTCCAAATGAATATACAGATAAAGCCATGAATGAAATATCGAAATTAACAAAGAGTAAGAAGAAGATTTGCGCAATTCATGCATGTGAGGATAAATACTCCATGGATTTCTCTCTAAAGAATTTTCATAGGAGTGAAGTTGAGAGAGCTTTAAAAAACCTTGATCCAGACTTTATCGTTCATTTAACTCAAGCAAGAGAAGAGGATATAGAACTAGTTTCAAAAGCAAACATGCCGATAATATGCTGTCCGAGAGCCAACTCTATTCTAGGCTTGGGATTACCTCCAATAACTAAGATGATGAAAAAAGGAATAACCATCGCTCTTGGAACTGATAACGTTATGCTAAATTCGCCAGACCTATTTCGTGAAATGGACTATGCATCAAGAATTTTAAGAGCATTAGAGAGAGATTCATCAGCAGTATCATCAAAGGATATTTTTAAGATGGCAACTATAAACTCTGCAAAAACTCTAAAGTTAGACAAAGAGATAGGCTCAATAGAAGAAGGAAAGAAGGCTGATGCTGTCTTCATAAAAATGAATACAAAAAACCTTGAATCTACAAAAGATCCTATCAATGCTATAGTGCATAGAGTAAGACCTGATGACATTCAAGCAGTTATGATAAATGGTGAGATAGTTTATGGTTCTTTACCAAACCGATGATTATAGACCATATGTAATATTGAATGCAGCCATGACGATAGATGGCAAGATAGCAACGAAGAAAGGAGACTCTAAAATATCGAGCAAGGATGATCTTGTCAGGGTTCATAAGATAAGAGCATCTGTAGATGCTATAATGATTGGCATAAACACAGTTCTCATAGACGATCCTTCTTTGAAAGTAAAATATTGTGAGGGAAAGAACCCTATAAGAGTAGTCATAGATAGCAAAGCCAAGACTCCTATCAAATCAAGGATAATTTCAGACAAAGAGGCTCCAACCATTATTGCTGTCACAAAAAGAGCACCGATTGATCGAATTAATGAACTGAAAGAGGCTGGAGCAAAGGTCATAGTATGTGGAGAAGGAGAAAATGTCGATCTGACTATTTTGCTCAAGAGTCTTAAAGATATGGGTATAAAGAAGGTTCTCATAGAAGGTGGAGGTAATGTCAATTGGAGTATTATAAGTCAAGGCTTGTTCGACGAATTGCAAGTTACCATAGGACCCTTTATAGTTGGAGGAAAAGATGCCATAACTCTTGTTGAGGGAAATGGTGTTGAAAAAATGGAAGAAGGCATTAAGGTAAAACTTCATAAGGTTGAGCAGCATGGGGATGAGGTAGTTTTAATCTATAAACCTTTAAGGTGAGATTTTGAAGAATTATCTTCCAGATTTAACTTGGCAAGAAGTGGATGAACTTAAGAAAAGGACTGATAAAGTATTGATCCCAATAGGAAGCTTGGAGCAACATGGACCTCATTTGCCTCTTTCCACAGATACTATAATAGCCTTTGAGGTAGCGAAGAGAGTGGCAGAGAAATTAGACACTGCTCTAACTCCTCCAATAAACTTTGGCTTTTCTATCGAGCATATGGACTTTTCAGGAACAGTATCTTTGGACCCTTTGACGTTAATAGCTCTTTTAAAGAATTTATGTTCAAGTTTAGCAAAGCATGGCTTTAAGAAGATATTCATAATAAACGGTCATGGTGGTAATAGAGCGACTATAGAGAGTGCTATTCAACTCATAAAGGATGAATTGAACATATCATTATACTCTTTCACATTGTTGAGTATCGTTAAGAAAGTCTTCAATAAGATAAGAGATTCAAAAGAAGGTGAATTGGGGCATGCCGATGAACTTGAGACATCTTTGATGCTTACAATATGCCCAGATAAAGTGAAAATGGACAAGTGCATAGACGAATCTCCTAAGCTAAAACCTCATCTAACGTTTGAAGCATCAAAGAGAGAAGTTGCATTTTCATGGAAAACAAAGGAGATAAGCGATTCAGGGGTTATTGGTGCTCCTAGCAAAGCATCGGTAGAAAAAGGAAGACTAATGTTAGATTATTTAATAGACAGAATTGCCACCATTGTTAGAGACCTATAGATTCATTTACTCTCATAGAAGCAAGCTTGCTTTCATCGAATTGGAATTTGTCTAGTTTATCATCACTCTTTTCATCTTTAAAGATTTTTAATAAATCGTATGTAGTCGATCTCTGGGCAGGAGTTCTACCTATATCTCTAATGATCTTTCTGAAATCTTTTGGATGCAAGAATTGTCCATGAGTCGCTCCAGCAGCCCTCGATATGCTTTCATCAATCAGAGTACCACCAAGATCATTGGCACCAGTGTTCAAGCAGAATTGCGCAAGCTTTGTTCCTTCCTTTACCCAAGAGACCTGTATATTATTTATGTAATTGTTCAGCATTATTCTAGATACTGCATGCATCTTGATGACTTCTGATCCTGTTGCCCCTGATCTAACGCCTTTCACCAAACCTTTTTTATACATCGGAGCTTCAGAGTGAATAAAGCTCAATGGCACGAATTCAGTTATGCCATGAGTCTCTTTCTGTATATCTCTTATTATCGCTATATGCTTGGCTTTATGCAATGAATTCTCTATATGACCATACATTATAGTCGAAGTGGTAGGTATACCAATCTTATGAGCAGTTTTAATAACATTAATCCAATCCTTGGTTTTTATCCTACCAGGAGATATTATCCTTCTTATTTCATCATCAAGTATTTCTGCTGATGTGCCAGGAAGGCTGCCTATTCCAGCCTCCTTTAGCATCTTCAAATAATCCTCTACGCTTGTTTCTGATCTTAAGGCACCATAGACTATCTCTTCAGGAGAAAAAGCATGGATATGAATTTCAGGCAACTCTTTCTTTATGGCTTTGCAGATATCTATGTAAAGATGTCCATCCATGCGTGGCAGGAGCCCAGCCTGAATGCAAACTTCCGTTGCCCCTATCTCCCATGCTTCCTTTGCTCTATGGACTACTTCTTCTATTGATAAAGAATAGCCATCTTCATCTCTATAGCCTTTGCTGAAGGCGCAGAATCCACACCTCTTTATGCAAATATTTGTAAAATTTATGTTACGGTTTATGATATAAGTGACTATATCGCCAACCTTTTCTCGTCTTAATTCATCGGCAACAAGTATCAAAGCACTCATTTCAATACCATTAGCTTCGAAAAGTTCAACGCCTTCCTCCACTGAAACTTCTTTGCCACCCATGGCTTTATCGAGAATAGATGCTACTACAGGGTCTATATCGTGAAGTATCTTTTCAAGAAAAGAGTGAAGTTTATCGTAATTAAGCAGATTTAAACTCAACCAGAAGCCTCCTTGACAAAGCCCTCATCATTAACAAGGGAGCATATATAACTTTTAAGAGGTTCTGGCAAGAAATCAGCCTTATTCAGTATGAACTCAGGATATACAGGTAGCCTAGCCTTCAACTCAAAGCCTTTTTGCTCTGTTACTTTCTTAAGATTATTTATTTCAGGCCATGGTGCCTCAGGGTTTACAAAGTCTTTTGTGATAGGAGAGATTCCACCCCAGTCGTTTATCCCTGCTGATAGGTAAGCATCATATTCATTGCTAAGGTTTGGTGGTGCCTGTATGTTTATTTTACCAAGAAATATTATTCTCGCTAAAGCTATTATTTTGGCAATATCTTTTACATTAGGCTCTTGATGTGATTGCATAGAAGTTTTTGGCTTTGCCCTAAAGTTCTGAATTATTATCTCTTGAATATGACCATACTTTTCGTTTATTTCCTTAATAGCGTAAAGAGAATTTACTATTTCATCAGGAGACTCTCCTATTCCTATCAACAATCCAGTAGTAAAGGGTATCTTTAACTGACCAGCGTTCTCAATTGTAGCCAATCTTAGCTTGGGTCTTTTGCCTGGAGAGAACTCATGAGGACCATTTTTATCACATAATCTATCACTAACATTCTCTAGCATCAAGCCCATACTTGCATTTACATCTTTTAGATCAGCCAATTCCCTCTTCGTCATTACTCCCGGATTAGAGTGAGGAAGAAGACCTGTCTTTTCTATGACTAATTCACACATATCTCTTAAGTATTCTAGTGTGCTACTGTAGCCTAATCTCTTCAATTCTTGCTTAACTTCTGGATACTTTTTCTCAGGCTTTTCGCCCAGAGTAAAGAGGGCTTCTGTGCAATTAGCTTTGCTACCAGATTTTGCAAAAGATAGAACTTTGCTAGGCTTCATGATCTCTGCATCTTTATCGTTAGGCTCCTTTCTAAAGCCACAGTATCCACATCTGTTTCTGCAAATGTTTGTCAAGGGTATGAATATCTTTCTTGAATATGTTATTCGCTTTCCTTTACTATTATTTCGAATTATGCTTGCTACAGACATCAATACTTGAAGATTATCAGTTTTTATGAGATGATAGGCATCTTCCTTTTTAATTTCCCTCCCTTCAAGGCTTTTGTATAATGCTTCTCTAACTTCTGAATCAAGATTACTATCCTCAAGAAGATCAAAGATACTTTGCTCTGAGCCTATGATGCCCATCTGATTAGCCTCTTTAGCGAATTGCTAAAATATGATTCTCTTATTTAATTAATTTTCCATTTACCAAATCTATTTATTCAACTCCTTTGATGAGAGTTTGGAGAGAATGGTTATAGTTAGTGTATCTATGGACTTGGCGTTGGAAGAAGGGCAAACCTATGCTGGAGGCTTAGGTGTATTAGAAGGAGACAAATTTTATGGAGCAGGTAGAATGGGAATAGATTATGCTGTTCTAACCCTTTTTTACAGAGGTGGCTATGTAGACTACATACAGCATAATAATGAACTTATTCCAATAGCACAAAAGCAGTCTATAGAGTTTTTAGACAACCTTAAGCCCTTGGAAGTCTTCACTATCAAATTAAAAGGCGAAGAGGTTACTGTCAGGCCTTGGGAATATACCTATAAGTCAGCTAGAGCTTTTTTCTTTGAAGCCGTTAATCCAGAATGGGCAAGGGTTTTAACAGACAGACTTTACATAGAGAATAGTATAGAGGAAAAATTCTACAAATGCGCCTTTTTGACTAGAGCAGCAGCCAAGTTCATTGAGAATAAAATAGGAATTGAGAAAATAGATTATATCGATCTTCAAGAAGCATATGTTGCTCTTCTCCCGATTATCCTTCCCCTAGATGATCTTTACAGGCTAGTGATTCACACGCCAGGTCCTTGGGGGCATCCTGTATTCCCACGAGAACTCATTGAGAGAGAGTTCGGCTCAAAGTTTGTATCTCCACAAGTCGTTCTTACTGAAATAGGATTGAGCCTAGCTCAGAAAGCCTTTGTAGTATCTGCTAAACAGGTGGAAATAATCAAGAAGATATTCCCCCACTATATGATCAAGATTAAGGAAATAACAAATGGAATAGATCTTGATAGGTGGATGGCCCCAGAGCTTAGAAGACTCTATTTTGATGGGGCTTTAGATATACAATCCTTCAAGATGACTCATAGAGGGCTTAAGAGTAGGCTCCTAAATTACCTAAAGCACCTAAAGAACGTTAAAGACGAAGAGAGCATAGTGATAGCCTGTGCGAGAAGAATTGTTAAGTATAAGCGCCCTGAGTTCATAGCGCAATTTATCGAAGAGAACAGAGACCTACCTGCAATTTATGTGCTAGATGGAAAAGCCCATCCCAATGACCCTGACGGAATCGAGAGAATGAAGCGCCTCTACGATCTATCGAAAAATCACAGCAATGTCTTCTTCCTTCCAACCTACGATTTAAAGATGGCAAAAACACTCCTGCAAGGCTCAGATCTTAATGTATTCACACCCTTTTCAGGCTGGGAAGCCTGTGGAACAAGCTACATGAAGGCTGGAGTTAATGGAGTGCCTTCATTATCGTCACGTGATGGTGGTGCTTTAGAACTAATAAAAGATGGCGTTAACGGCTGGTTCTTTGGAAAAGACGTAAGAGAACTTATAGACATCTACACAGACCCAAGGGCTGAAGTAATCAATAGGGAAGATTATAATGAATTCAAATCTAGGCTCCTAAGCATAATCAAGATGTATCAAGAAGATAAAGACAAGTTCTATGGGTTTGGGCTAGAAGCCATAAAGACCTTCGTGCCAAAGGTGGACATAACCCATGTTCTCAAAGAATATTACAAGGGCATAATCAAATCATGATCTTTAAGCGATTTGTTTGCTTATCTTCCTGTCCATCTCTTAAACAAATTATGCTCTATGTCAAGACTGTCAAGAATCTTTCCAACTACGAAGTCTATCAGATCGTTTATGTTCTTTGGATTATGGTAAAAGGCAGGCATTGCAGGAAGAATTACAACCCCTATTCTTGCCAGTTTTAGCATGTTCTCAATCTGAATAGCGCTGATAGGTGTTTCTCTCGGGACAAGGATCAACTTTCTCCCCTGCTTTATCGTTACTTCTGCAGCCCTTAGGATTAGATTGTCCGAGTATCCATTAGCGATTCCTGCTAGTGTCTTGGCGCTGCACGGAACTATTACCATAGCATCTACAATAAATGAGCCGCTTGACAATGGTGATGATAAATCGTTCATTTGATAAACATGAGTTGCCAGCTTCTCTATATCGTGTTTTTTAGATGATAGCTCACTAGTAATTATCTCTTCAGCGCCTTTACTTATTATCAAATGAGTCTCAATATTCTTATCTGAAAGAACTTCAAGAAGGCGCTTGCCATAAACTACACCACTCGCTCCAGTTATAGCAACGATTATCCTCATGATCTCAACTTATCCATAGTTCAAGTAGATTAATGTTACTTATCCGATGAACTAATTAAAATTCAGTGCTTGTTGAAGATTAACCCTTTAAGGCTGCATCTTTAGTGAGTAGGATTTTTGGACCAAAAGGACAAGATGTATCGGGTCCTAGCCAGTCTCCATGAGATATGTATGCTGTATATCGACAACCACCACATAGTTTTCCATATGCACATACTTTGCAAGAGCCTTTTAGCTCTTTTCTGTTTCTGATGTAATTTAGTAGTTCATTATGAACCCAGATTTCTTCTAATCTTTGTTCAAGAAGATTGCCCAGTTTTATTGGGGCAGGAACACAAGGAAGCAATTCTCCAGAAGCAGTGAGCCCTGCATAGGTTAAACCAGCCGAGCATCCACCGAATCCTGTTGCAAGTTTTCTCACAATCTTAGAAACTTCAAGCCCAAAATTCTCTTGAAACATTTTTTCATATCCTGATAGAGCTTCGCTTACTGTGAAGACTTTGCCTTTTGAACGTTCATAGCCTAAGCGAGCATAATAGGTCATTCCTCTAGCATAACATTGCATACCGAATCCTTCTACTACACTCTTGTAGAACTTTTTGTGTAATATTTCCAGAGCGTTAATTTTCTCTCTTGAGGTTACATCAAGATAGTATGCTTCTAACCCACGACCAGCAGGTATGAGTCTGTTAAGATAAAATCTTGTTGCTCCAAGCTTTTCTGCTAAATTCATCGTCTCTTCTAATTCATGGATGTTCTTTGAGTGTAAGGTCATAGTAGTCGCCAATTCGTCAAAGCCTACAGCAGCACAATTTCTTATTCCCTCAATCGTCGCTTCAAAACTTCCAGGCTTGTTTCTTAGGAAATCATGAGTCTCAGCCCTTGCACCGTCTAAGCCTATTTCCACTCTTTTAATACCTACTTTAGCCAGCTTTTCAGCTACATCATGAGTCATTAGAGTTCCGTTAGAGGCAATTGTGCATAGCATGCCATTATCGTTGGCTCTTTTAATTGCATCATAAAGGTCCTTGCGTAATAATGGTTCGCCTCCTGAGAAAGTAAGTATAGCTACCCCTGCATCACTCATGTTGTCTATTACTTTGAAGGCTTGAGAAGTCGTAAGTTCTGAATAAGAGGGCATAGGCGAGGAATCTTGATGACAGTGCAAGCAGTTGAGGTTGCATCTGTTGGTGAAGTTCCAGACGATGGTTACTGGTGCTCCAGTAGGTTGCGGGTATCTTATTCCGAAATTGGCAATTCCTTTCACTACGCTTAACATGCATTTACGAATAAGAGAATTTTTTGTTAGTTGTTTTATTGTGGTATTATCAACTCCAAGACTGAAGAAAATTAGACGAATTAAGGACATCAAAGCTGTTGATGTAAGAAGGCAACTTTCACAGAAAAAACGCTGACTTGATGAGTAGAAGTCAAAGACCGAAAGCAATCTCTCTTTTCCACATTTTTCACATTTACTTGCCAAATAATGTGCAAGAGACTTCCAAAGAGGGTTAAAGGATAGAGTTAAAGAATGATTACTATCGAGTATTTTAGTCATTGTTTGCTCAACCGATCGTTAAGTAAACTTTGAGAATGATTATCTCCTTGCTGATTTAGGGGTTATCTTCTTTATCGTCCCATCTTTACAAGCCTTATAGACTGAATCGATTTTTTCTGTGAAGATTCCTGCTTCAACCACTCCAGGTATATTTTTTATTTTGCTCAACAGAAAAGGAGGGTCTTTAATAAGCCCAAAGTCTGTATCGAAGATTATATTCCCGTTCTCAGTAAATACTGGGTAGCCCTTCTCCAATAATCTTAGTTCAGGCTTTCCTCCAATCTTCTCTAACTCTTTTGAGACAAAATCTCGGGCAAAGGGCAGGACTTCTATCGGCACTTTTCTGTTCAAAGTTTCTACGAATTTATCTTCCTTAGTCAAAATTACAACCTTTTTTGATGCTCTTAACAATACCTTCTCCCTCAAAAGAGCGCCTCCTCCTCCTTTTATCATATTGAAATTTCTATCTATCTGATCAAGACCATCGACTACTAAATCAATCGAGGATATTAGATTTGGTTGAGCAATTTCTAATCCAGCTTTCTCTGCAAAGATCTGTATCTGCAAGGATGAGGGTATTACTGAAACTTTGATTCGATTCTTCTTTATGTATTTGCTTAAAGCATTAACGAACCTTGATACTGCGAAGCCACTTCCCAAGCCAATTATCATTCTATCTTTTACATTTTCAAGGGCTTCTTCAGCCATCTTATCCATAATTTTTTCGGGTTTTACTTTTACCACCCTTTATGCTTCCAATTGCCGTAATTTATAGCCTACCAATGTTCAAAATGTAATATTTCTTCAAGGGGCTTCCTATCATGAACTTTCCCCTTTACCTCATCTGGATAGCCTAATGGAGTCATGGCGACCACACGTATACCTGATGGTATTCCTAAAACTTCTTTCACAATTTTTTCGTCAAAATTCGCTATCCAGCAAGTCCCTAAACCCTCTTCTTTTGCACAAAGGACCATGTTTTGCATGGCAATGGCTACATCCACTTTCCAATACTCCTCCCCATCTGCTCTCACCCAAGCGTTACTAGGGTCTGCGCATGCAACTATTATTACTGGTGCGCTAACAAACCAGTCTTTGGGGTAAGATTCTCCCAGCTTCTTTTTTATTACAGGGTCAGTTACTACAATAAAATGCCATGGCTGACGGTTAGTAGCGGAAGGTGCAAGACGACCAGCCTCAATTATACGCATAAGCTTCTTCTTTCCAACTTTCTTCGACTTGTATCTTCTTATACTTCGCCTTGAACTTATAGCTTCGAATACATCCAACAATAACACCCGAAGTTAGTTCTTTAAAGAATTTATGGGTTTAATAATTTACGCTTAACTAAAATTATCCTTCAATATCTATCTGCTCTAGCCTATCCAGGGCTTGAAGAACTTCATCCCTCAGAGCCTTGACCTTATCCTCTACCCTCGCCTCTTCTGTTTTTATTTTAGGCTTTTCCTCCTTTTGCTCTAACTTTGCTGGCGTGGGAATCTTTGGAGTAGGGACTTTAACTTCTTCGAGCCTAGCTTTTGCTCTAGTAAGCCTGCTCTCTATCTGCCCCATCTTTCTCTCGAACAAGCCTATGAGTTCGCTTCTAAGGCTCTCTAACTCTCCAACCTCTATCAATAGCTCTGCATTGCTCAGCTTCTCTTCTACAGCCTTCAACTGTTCACGATACTTGTTGGAGAGTTGCTCCCTCTCTTCCTTTGTTATTTTGTTTTGAACCTCAGCTTCATACACTCTTGTCAACGCACTAGACAGCAACTCCTTCTCAAGTAATAGAGCGTTCAACTCTTTTCGAGCCTTCTCAAGATCAGGCATCTGAATTAGCTTTTCTTCAGTAGTTGGAAGAGGGGATTTGATGATAGGAGTCTCAGCCTTTTCTTTTGGTTGCTTTTTCGAAAACTTTGATAAAGCATAGAATATAAAAGAGCCGATGATAAAGCCGATTCCTAATCCGACCGCTAAATCGAATAACTCCATCTAATCAGAATAGTAAATCGTAAAGTAATATTTAAGGCAATCAGTCAAAGATACCCATTCTATTACGAAGAGTTTTGATTAAGAAAGGTGCTACTCTATTCCCCAACGTTTAGTCATTTTCACTATGATGAATATTACAAAGGCGACGATCAAGAAGGTTATCAAAGCTCCGATAAAATGCCCAACTCTGAAGGGTCCGACTTCAATTAATTCCCATTGGATGCCAGGCATCACTAACTGAATTATGGGCATGATCAAATCGCTTACTAAAGCTTGAACTAATGCACCTAAGTATATACCGAGAATGAAGGCAACTGCCAGACCTAGCACTTTGTATTTTGAGATAAAGTCCAAAAATTCTTTCCTTAAGCCTTTTGGGGGTGTTGGTGGTGGTGAAGGTTTCGGTTCGAGCAACTCTCTGATACGCTTAAGCTCTTTTAACATTTCATCCTCTTTCGACATCATTTCACTACTGCTTGGCATGCATTACGACAAATAAACTTTCTGTTTAGAATGTATAGATATAATTTACACTGCTCTCAATCTACATTTGTTACCACATTCATGGCAGATTCTTTGATGATTCCATTGTGAGAAAGATATTCTTGTGAAGAGCCAAAAGATGCTCAATGAAATCAAAAAGAGATCGATAAAGATACTTTGGACTAAACTATCGACCCCGATCAACATCAGAAAAACTCCAAAGATGAAGAAGGCATTTATCAAGAGGCGGAGAACGGTCTGTTTAAGATTAAGTAATGGAAGAATCAAACCTAGAGCAACTCCTAAAAGACCAATGATTATGAAGAAGGTTGGAATGGATAAATTGCTGGAGAAATAGATAATAGCCCCGAAGAGACTTATCAAAGCTCCAATAAGCAAACCAGTACAACTAGTGCAAAAAGACTTATCCTTTATCCGAAACTCATGAGAAGAAAAGTTTTTACAACTAGGGTGGTGCCCATGCACTATCCTCAAGCCGAAGATAATGGAAGCATTGCTAGAACTAATCGGCTCTTCTCGAGTAATATCTTTTTTGCAATAAAATATCTTTGAACACTCCTTTGGTAAAATAGCAGCCATCATTCCTAAGATGCACAATAGCCCAAATGCTAAACCAATTATGGGCTTGCGAAATAGAAAATATTCATAATTTAAAGGCAAAGAGAAACCAATGATTACAAACATAAAAAGTCCTAAGAATGAAAGAACCATTAGCAATAAAAGATCAAAACGATGATAGGTCTTTCCAAGCATGAAAATCCTACCTTAGAATAGGCTTTTCAACTGGTTCATAATGCCCTGACTGGCCATGTATCTGTAGGTTCTTCTTTTCAATTTGTTCTTTGAGAATATGCCTTTTAACCTTCTATTAAAAGAACCATAGAAACTTCGATAGCATTCGTAAAGTTCCTCTTGCACTTCCTCTCTTGATAGATGCTCAGTGGGCATTATGGCATGAACCATATCATAATTCGACCAATTTTTGTCTTCGATCCATCCATTCTGCTGGGCTTTCTCATATACTTCTGTCCCTGGAAAAGGCGTTAGTATCATGAATATCGCTAGATCAGGGTCCAGATCATTCGTAAATTCCCTCATCTTTGCTATGGACTCGGCTGAATCATTTCTTTCTCCTATGATGAAGGTTGCTTGAGCAAATATATCGTTCTCTTTCAGCAATTTTACTGCTTTCTTTGTGTCTTCAGGGTTTATACTTTTGTTAAAGGCATGAAGGGTTGAATTGTTATCACTCTCTGCCCCAAAAAGTACCCAACAGTTTCCCGCCTTTCTTATTTTAGGTAGAAATTCTCTTTGCCTAACGATGTCATCACATCTGGCTTGAAAGAACCACATGATGTCATCAGAAAGTCCTCTTCTAATTATCTCATCACATAAATCTTCCATAAGTTTGCTTATGGTAAGATTATCGTCTGTTAACCAGAAAAATCTAATCCCATAATTTCGATGGCAGAATTCAATCTCATCAGCAATTCTCTTGGCAGATTTAGCCCTCCATCTACCATTCCAATGTTTCCATTGAGTACAAAAGGTACAACGATATGGGCATCCTCTCGATCCCTCTATCAAACCGTACCTAGTTTTAGCGCCAGCCATCATAGTGAAGTGATATCTATGAACAAAATCCTTAACAAAGTGATAGCCAGGATATGGTAAATCATCTAAATTCTCAATTAAAGGCCTTTCAGGATTATTTATAATATTTCCATCATGCCTGAATGATATACCCTTTACCTGTGAAAATGATGTCTTTTCTATTAATGAGTTGACCAACTCTACAAAAGTTTGCTCTCCTTCTCCACGAACTATTACATCGATCTCAGGATAGGCCTTTAAGCTCTCTTGAGCCATAACTGTGAAGTGCTGACCACCAACTACAGTCAGAGCTTCAGGTCTGACCTTCTTTACTATGCTACAAGTTTGAGCGATAGTATAAGTGTTACAAGTTGAGAGCCCGCTACAAGCAACAACGTTAGGGTCAAAGGATTCTATGCGCCTTTCTAATCCCTTCCAATCCAGTCTTTCAGCTTGGCAGTCAAGTACTTCTATTTCTACTTCTTTGTTTTTACTTTCAAGAAAAGCAGCAAGTTGGAGAATTCCGTAAGGAGGTGGAAGATACTCTCCCATTATAAACCAAAATTCTTTAGGCGGCTCTACGAAGAGGACTCTCATCGCTGATCAACTTGAGTTTTATTCGATTCCGATGCTGATTTTGATATAATTATGAAGGAGGTTTCTTAACTCTTCGTCCTCCCCGTGAGTAAGAAATGATTCCACCTACGATGATCATAATCCCTATTAGAAAGAGGATTCCAGGCCAGAACAAGTTAAAGTACCATAGTATGGCAAGGCCTATTAGGAAAACACCGATGGCTATTAACCCCCAGAATTCTCCGCCACGCTCCCAGCCAAAGCATTCGTATCTAGGTCCCCTCCACTCCTCCCTTTTATACCCCGCCACTGAAGTTCCACACTTAGGACAGAATTCTTCTCCCTCAGCCAATTGAGTACCACATTTTCTACAGTATGGCATTTACACTCTTCTTATCTAAGTGAATATATAAGCTCTTTTAAATACACAAAATCTATGAAGATTTTAGATTTTGAACTACTTTTTACTGCCCTAAAGTATGATATGATAATGCCATATACGATTACTAGTATGCCAACTGTTACAATTGCTAGTACTACAACCATCTGCCAAGTCATAAGTCTTTGACTGTTAAGATAAACGAGATAAGCAATCGATATTACACCAACTCCTGATAGCACATCTTGCAAAGGTCTTCTCCACGATTGTCTTAAGAAAACCCTTATGCCAGCCATAACGAAGTCAGATGCACCTATCAAACCTAAGAAGAGGGCAAAAACGTAGCGAAGTTGTGAAGATGGAGGTACAAAGACTCCTTCACCTAGACTCTCAAAAAAGGCTTGAAACTCTGATAGAATCCATGTGTTTGTCGAGAATATATAACCAACTATCAAAAGGAAAAAGCCGAAGGATACTAAACCTAAGTAGTCCCTCTCAGCCCTTCCTTCACCAAAGCACTCTTCTCGAGGAGGTTTCCATTCTTCTACTACTGAAGTACCACACTTTGTGCAGTACCTTGCTCCCTCAGCATATTCAGCCCCGCATTTCTTACAGTAAGGCATCTCTATTTTGTAGAAAGATTTCCATATAAGACTTTCTCTAGAGATAGAAATTTATGATTGCTAGTGTTAAACTTAAACAAGAACAATTTGACATACCCTCCCTTACTGCTAGATGTTTTGAGAAGGCAGAAATATCATATAGTAGGTAGGCACTCCAGCGTAAAGAAGTGTAAGTGGCTACATGAAAGCCTTGTTCATGATAGAGTCTGCTATAAGCAAAAGTTCTATGGTATAAGATCCCATCGATGTCTTCAGATGACTCCTGCAGTCTTAAGTTGTTTGACTCATTGTATTTATTGCTGGAGAGTCATGCCTGAAGATATTGGTATAGAATGGAATGAAACCTTTGGGAGTGATTGGGACGAGCCTGAAGAAATTGTGGAAGGTTGTATTAGAGAGCAAAGGAGGATACTAACAGGCTACAAGGATCAGGTAATAAAAGGGAGAGTGAGTAAAGAGAAGTATGAAGAGGCTCTTAACCCCAACATGGTTGCCATAAGCCTTTCAGGAGAACCAACTCTGTACCCTAAATTAGGAGAGCTTATAGCATCATTCAAAGGAAAGGGCTTCTCTGTATTCTTAGTTACTAGTGGAATTCTACCAGAAGCTCTAAAGAGGCTAGATACTGAGCCTTCTCAACTTTACATATCTCTAACGGCTCCAGACTACGATACCTATCAGAAGGTTAACAGACCGATATCGCCAAGGCTTTGGTATTCTCTTATGAAGAGCTTAGAGCTTGTAAAGAGCTTCAAATGCCCAGTAGTCATTAGAATAACGGCAATAAAAGGAATAAACATGGATCATCCAGAAAATTTCAGCAAATTGATAAGCATGTCTGATTGCACTTACGTTGAGATAAAAGCTTACATGCACCTTGGCTACTCTATGCATAGATTAACTAGAAGCAATATGCCTAGCTTTAAAGAGATAGAGAGATTTAGCCATCGATTATCTGAATTGACTGGATACAAAAAAATAGGAAACTCTGAGGAGAGCCGTGTAGTATTGTTGTCCAAGCTCAAAAAGCCCATTACCTTTGATCGATTTACATGAAGTATTTATACCAAAAGATTCTTAAGCAAATTGATTTAACTGTTCTTACTCCTTTAGGGAAGTTAAATTATGTTCCAAATCGTTGAGCTTGAAGATGTTATAAGGATACCTCCAAATAAGTTTGGTAAGCCTCTTGACGAGATAGCATTAGAGATTCTAAAGGCAAGATATGAGAGCACTATAAGCCCTGAACTAGGTTATGTTATATTGGTAAAAGATGTGTCTGTAGGGTCTGTTGGGAAGATACTCCCTGGTGATGCAGGCACTTATCATAAAGTGAAGTTTTCAATCCTTAGCTTTTACCCGAAGATTCAAGAAGTGGTTGAAGGAGAAATCGTCGAGATTACAGATTTTGGAGCCTTTGTCAGAGTAGGACCTGTGGATGCATTACTCCATTTATCCCAGATTACTGATGATTTTCTGACAAGTGATGTAAAGCAAGGGATGATACTGGCAAGCAAGAGTAAAAGGACCCTCAGAATAGGCTCTAAGGTTAGAGTCAGAATAACAGCTGTGAGTTTAGGGAGAGGCACAGCCATAGGTAAGATAGGTGTAACGAGTAGGCAACCCTTCTTAGGAGCCTTAGAATGGATAGAAGAGGATTTGAAGAAGGCATCTAAGGTCGTTGAAGTTGAAAAGAAAGAAAAGTGAAAAGATTGGTTAAAGAAATAGCTTGTAGAAAGTGTAAGACTTTGACCACAAGTCGCATATGTCCTAACTGTAAGTCTAAGGATTTAAGTCCCAACTGGTCAGGGCTTGTAATTATAAACGATGTAGATTCATCTCAAATAGCCAAGACTCTCAACATAGAAAAGCCTGGAAGATACGCCCTGAAAGTGAGATGAAGCAAAGGTAAGAATTTTGCATCAGGGCAAAAGCCGTAAGAGTAGTGAGATCATAAACCATGAATATATTTTACAAAAAGAGTTAAGAGACGCATTAAAGGAGCCTTTGGGATCATTGATTCTTAACGATAATTTGACTTCTGATGAAATTAAACGCCAATTAAACAAAAGTGAGATGATAATTACAGTAGGGGATGCCACTACTGAAAGATTGATACAACTGGGAATAATTCCATCAATTCAAATAGTAGATGGAAGTGAGATGAGAGTCAAGAGACCTTTGCCCTTATCGAAAATGGAGAGCCAAATTAAAGCGTCAAACCCAGCAGGGCACATATCAAAAGAGGCTCTAAATGCATTATCATCAGCCATTAAAGCAAAGAAGCCCATTAGAATAGTCATAGACGGTGAGGAGGATCTTCTCACATTGCCTTCTATAGCATTAGCTCCATACGGCTCATCAGTCCTTTATGGGCAACCTAAGAAGGGAATAGTCATCATCAAAGTGGATAGGGCATCAAAAAGAATGGCTATCTCATTTATGAACAGAATGATCACAAGGAAATTTGCTGATCAATAGCCAGATTTTTAACAGTAATGGATAAAATATTAATAACAGGCAACATTCGTTTAAGAGGAGTAAAGCTTGAGCCTTAATATAACCAAAGACGTTAGGAATGATTTGCTTAGAAGAAGGGAAATTGATTGCATATTCAGCTCTATGGCTGGATCGTTGAAAAGGCAAGACGCTATTAACATGGTAGCAAAAAGCCTTAATATCGATGCCAAAAAGGTCTTCCTTATCTCTTTAAGGAATAAGACAGGAACTAGGGATGTCTCAGGTCTTTTTTACCTTTATGATGAACCCGAGGACGCTAAAAAACAGCTCCCTAAGTATCTATTCTTAAGAATTCAACCAAAGGAGGAAAAAGAGAAAGTGGCAAAGGAAGTTAAGAAGGAAGAACCTAAAAAGGCGCCTGAAAAGGCAAAAAAGGCTAAGGTGAGTTAAAATGGCTGAAGAGAAGAAAGTTAAGAAAAAGGCTAATCCACAAGTATGGAAGTTTTATCAAATCAGTGGCACATCTTTAGTTAGACCAAAGAAAGAGTGCCCAAGATGTGGAAGAGGGGTCTTTCTTGCAGATCATGCAGACAGATTAACATGTGGAAAATGTGGTTATGTATTATTCAAGAAGAAACAGTAGCTTTACTCATTTCATCTCTTATAGCTTTCATCACATTTGGGGCAAGAATGGTCTGGAAAGGCGCCAGATAATCTGGATTTAAAGCCTCTTTCACTGTATCAACGCTTCCAACTTTGAGATATCCATTTAAGAATTCCTTGGTTATGGTCCTTGCTCCAGAAACGTTCAAGGTTAACTTGTTAGAATAATAGATAAACAAAGCTATATCCCATGCTTTATCGCCCTGCTCACTGGCTTGCTCTAAGTCTGTAAGGAAAATCTTACCGTTCGAGAGTATTGCATTGCTAGGCTTAGTATCGCCCAAGGAATAACCATGCTTATGGGCGTAGCCTATGCATTCTCCATACATAGAAATTGGAGATTTATCTGCATTATATCCATCTAATATATCCTTAACGATCTTGCCTAGGTTTATCCCTTCTATAAAATTTGTGACTAGTATCCTTTTATTTAAAACGATTGAAACTATTTTCGGCGTGTTTAAACCAATTTCCCTTAGTTTCCTCATGGCAAAATACTCTCTTCCGAGCCTTGCAAGAGGCGACATTTCGAACCATTTTGTAGGCAATGCCCATAAGTTCAGAAAAGCCCATTTCAGAGTCTTGATGTCTTTGAAGTTTTTCACAGTGATATCGATCTTCTTATCCCCGTCTTCCAGCCTGTATACCTTTAAGGTCTCATAAAGCTCTCCTTGAGGAATTTGTGTTATCTTAGTGTTTTTACTCAGACAAAGATGACTTACTATCTGCTGGAGCCAATCATCGCCCTCGACCATTAATAATCCTTCATCTATTCTCCAAAGGCTCTTCGGGTGCTTCATCTCTTCTGGTGCATCTCCGATCTCTTTTGAACGCCCAATCTTTGACAACAATTCCCTCTTTATTACATCTAAACCTACATGTCCAGCATATCCATGAACAGCGTAAGATATCACACCTCTCTTAGTATATGCTAGAGTTGTCTTGATCTTCCCAGTCTTTCTTAACCTAAGGTATTCATCTTCTATTCTTAGAGACTTATCATCCAATAACGATATCCAGCCATTACTCTCCATTTCTTTTAACGGTGTGAGAAAACCTTTAAGAGTTGCATTCAAATTCTCTTCACCCAGTGCACCAGTATAGGTCTTCACATAACTGTATAGGGCTGGAGGGTAAAGAGATGCCCTTTTCTTAAGCTTCTCAAACAAAAGGTACTTTATAGGTATGATGAGCTTGGTGGAGAAGTCGCCATAAGATAATACTACTTCATCAAGAATCTCAAAGACAACCCTTCTTTTTAGCTTAATCTCAACATTCCTAATGAATTCTCTACCCATTAAAGCCTCATATACATTTAATAACCTGCCAGCCACAAATTCACCTAAAGAAGCCTCTTCAGCATCTTTGGTCAAAGATTTGCCATCAACAACTAAAGCTGCTAAATCTATCGCTTTTCTGATGTAATTATACCTTATCTTTGGCTTGTAATTATTAAGGACAACTATGACATCATAATCGCTATCCTCTTTTGCATAACCAGCTATGCGAGAACCATAAGCGCATGCAGCTAAAATTTCCTTTCCTTTAGTCATTTCTTTAAAGGCTTCGATTACTAGGTTTCTCTCTTCTTCCTTCAGTCTACGGACTTCCCCATACTTCTTATCTTCGTTCATAAACCTTCCTTTCGAGCTCCTCAAGCTTCAGCTTTAGAGGTGGATCGATCTTCATTTTTAAGATAGATGATACTGGCAGTCTTATGACGTTATCATTAGGAGATAGATTTAGGGTAGGCAATCCCTTCTCAATCCATTCTTTTAGAGTCTTTTCATTTAGTCTCTTATCTTCGAGACCATTAGAAAATTTCTTATTGATCAAATTTACCAACCTTTTATCTTTGAATATTAATTTGGGATCAAAAAGTCTCTCATAGTCTGAGTAGAGGGCTTCGAACAAGGAAGTTGAGAGAGAGTCCGAAACTATGTCAAGTTTACTAAAGCGCTTCATGAACTCTATGTAATGTAGGAATTCATGGGCCAATACCGCTTGTATAGTGGTCTTTAACCCAAAGGCAACAAGTGGGGCTGATAGCTGAACCAGTATCTCTAACCCTAATATTCCTTCTGTAGGGATCGTTCTCGCATAAAGAACTCCTATCTGCCCCTTTTCGACTTGACTTGATGATAAAGGGAGTTTAGGCTCAATGTAGTAATTCGGATACTTCAACCCCGAAGCTTGCTCGATCTTGGCAATGCCCTCATATAAGTACTTCATTCTCCTTCTGATCCTATTTAATATGGACAATGGTAACTCTCCGGACTTCTCAACTTCCTCTAACTTGATCAAAGGGTCCAAATCGTCCTCAGCCCTTTTAAAATTCCCCAGAATATAAGTGTGCAGATTTGTTTTTAGTTTTTAAGGGATGATAAGCTACTTGAGCGAATAGAGCAATTTGATCATTGTGATAAGCGGTATATGGGTTCCTTTGCTACTTTTCTCATTTCTATGAAAGTCTCTGTGTGTAATATCCCATTTATCTTGCCAATCTTCTCTGATACGAGATTGTGCAACTCATCCAAAGACTTTGCTCTAATTGAGACAATAAGATCGAATCTTCCTGTAACTTCAGAAACTTCTTTGACTTCTGGCAGGTTAGAAAGCTCATTCAGAATATTCTCCCTTAACTTTGAATCTATATCCACTCCTATCACAGCGGTTACAATGTAGCCAAGTGATTCTTCATTTACTGCAATAGTAAAGTTTTTGATGATATCTCTCTTTATGAGTCTCTTAATTCTGCTATAAACCACTGAAGGGTTCACGTTGATCTTTTTGCTCAGTTTTGGGACTGAAAGGTTGGCATTCTTTACCAACTCTGCCAGTATTTTCATATCTATCTCATCGATTTTGCCCACGACCCCACCTTCTTCAATTTATCTTGATATATTCTGCTTAATAAACTTAATTTTTACATTAAAATTAGGGCAAACAAAAATATTCCTTCGTATTATAACTTAAACAATAAAGAAAGTAACCATGAATGCTAAAAAGATGCAATAAGTGAATTTAAAAGAATTTAAGTCATGATTTAATTTATTTTATTGGTAGCGAGGTGGGGAAGCCAGGTTTATCCCGGCGGGCTCATAACCCGCAGATCGGTGACTGAGCTTGCTCAGCCGAAGGTTCAAATCAGGAGCTATTCATAGCTCCTGGGAAACTCCACCCCTCGCTACTAATCAAAATAAATTGCTTATCTTGTCTCTTTGATGATGCTTCTTTTGACTATATCCTCTGGGTCATGATTCAATGATCTTGTTAGCTCTTCTTTTAATTTCATTATCCTTTGCACGGCACTATTTTCATAACCTAACTCTTCTCTTAGCTTATCCAATGTTTTCTCAAGAGGGATTACATAATTTATCTCGACTATCTTATCAGCAAAGCAAACTATCTTCTCCTCCAAAGATTCTGGTATGTATCTTCCCCTCGGCAATCCAAGCTTCTCGGCTTCCTCGTTCGATATTCCTCCCCCTACATGCCTCTCTGCAATTCTGGCTATCCTCTCATCTATTCCTCTATCCCTCAAAAGCTTTCCGCCAAGATATCCATGGAGAACTGAATGAGTCTTAACTCTACCTATATCGTGTAATAATCCACCTACCCTTACTAACTCTAAATCTACATCATAGCCTTTTTCTTTGAACGCCAAGGCCAAAATAGTCGAGACTTCGCTTACAGTCACGCTGTGTTTGATAAGGATTTCAGGGCTCTTCTCTTTCCTCAGCAAGTTTATGGCTTCTTGTTCGCTTATCACATTCTTCTCATCTTGCACTTACAAAAGGTATCTTCTTAATAAGATTTCCAAAGCTTAACTAGCTCTTTAGTTCGCTTCTCTGACCAATATTCTCCATTTCTTCCGCTATTTCTCTTATCTTCCACTCAAGAGCCTTCTTTATTTCACAGTTGTCTATAGGATTAAGGATTTTCCCACAGTTGGGGCACTTAAAGAATAGATCTATAGACTCTTCGAAGGTCCTTTTTAGACAAGTAAGCATACCACAATGGTAAAACTCATAAGTATTTTCATAAACTAACCTATCCTTAAGCTTCCTTAAGGCTTTCTTCTTCTGAGTTTCTATAAAGCTGTCTGTCTGGTCCCTTTGAGCCTTCCATCTATAAACAAACCAGCCTTTCTTCAAGTCACGAACTCTTATTCCAGTGATAAGAGATCTTCCAAATAGATCGTACAAAGCCTTCCTAACAGCATTTATCTTCAATCCTGTGGCGCTGGCTATTTCTTCATCCGTTGCATTCTCATTGTTAAGTAAAGCTCTTGCTACTCTTACATAATCTTCGCCACCAATCAGACCAGATATCTTTACAAAAGCATCTTCATACTCGATCTTTGAGTGCTTGGTCAACATCCCTTTTTCCTCCTATAAGATTTGTTCAGAGTTTAACGCTATCAATTATGCTAAATTTGCTTTTAAGACTTTCCATAAACCGATGTTTTAGTTCTGAGCAATCTTCTCCAGTTTTTTACCTCTTTTCTCAGGAATTATCTTCACCTTTGCTCCTTTAAACTTTCTCAATAGCTCTTTACCCTCGAAGTATCGATCTAAGAATACTGCCAAAGCTGAGCATTCAGAGTGAGGTTCATTACCAACGGCAACGTTGAAATCAGATACATCTTCAGAGTAAAATTCTGGAGGAACTTTTTGGCTGCCTACTATTACCATAACATCCTTGCCCGATGACTTTATCCTTTCCAATACATCGCTAGCCTCTATATTCTCACCGTAGGCTGTCAGATGAACAACAATTCCTCCTTTCTCTCTCCATTCTTTTACTGTTTTTCTCCATGGGATACCCATCTTAAGAAAGAAAGGTCCACCAAACCTCTCTACAACTTTTTCAACAGTGTTTTTGATGTCTTTATCCTCCACATCAGATAGTATCGCTCCAGATGCACCAAGGGCACGAGCAGTCAATATAACGTGAGTGGTCAATCTCTCATCTCTTAAACGATGCCCCCATCTTAAGACTACAACTTCTGCCATTTTACTTCACAATTTATTCATATTCATGATTAGTTTGCTTAAACTTTCCCTTCATGCTCTAGTTAAAGAAGTTGGGACATGGGCATAAACCATCTCGCTTATCTTAGACTTTAGTGCATCTATGCCAAAGCCAGTCTTTGCCGAAGTTATCGCAACATCTTGAGGTATCATGCCAAGGGCTTTTATCTTATCTTCAGTTTCATTCATATTCGTAAGGTCGAATTTGTTAAAGATAGGAAGAACATTTAAAGGAGAGACGCCAAGCTCAGCAAGAATGCTTACACAGCTTTGGTACTTTCTAATCATATTTTCAAGAGGTTCACTGGCATCTATTACCAAAAGAACCAAGTTGGCATGAGTCAACTCCTCTAAGGTTGCCTTGAAGGCTTCTATCATGTATGGTGGGAGTCTGCTGATAAAGCCAACTGTATCCGATACTAAAACTCTTGATTCCGATAATTGCAGACTTCTCGTAGTAGTTGTGAGAGTTGTGAAAAGACCTTTGTCTGTATCTTTTCTTTCACTTACAAGTATGTTGAAAAGGCTCGTTTTACCTGCTCCGGTATAACCTGCAAAAGAAATCAGAGGCAAGTTAGTTCTAAGCCTTTGAAATCTGTATAGCTCACGCCTTTTGCTGACCTGCTTTAATTTTTTCGTTATTATGGCTATCCTCTTTTTTATCATCCTATAATAGTCATCTACATCATACCTACCTAAGCCAAAGAACCCTGGTTGCTCTCCTATCTTAGCCAGTCTTACTTTCTCTCTCGCTCTAGGGATTTCATACCTTAGCTCAGCAAGTTGAACCTGTAACTTCGCCTCGGCGCTAGATGCTCTTTTATTAAATATCTCAAGGATCAGTCTTTCTCTATTGATGACTTCTACTCCAGTAAGCTTTGCAAGGTTATAGATTTGAACCGATCTTAGTTTCTCATCAAATAGAATTGCATCAGCATTTAAATCCTTTAGCATATTTTTCAACTCTTCAGCCTTTCCCGAGCCTATACCATACTTGGCTTTGGATAGATACCTTTGAGTAATGAGCTTAGCTACCTCATAGCCTCCTGCTTCAGCCAAGCCCAAGGCTTCTTGTATTACAAATTTATCAGGGTATGTGACAAGAATTGCCTTCTTCAAGCAATCTATTTTATTTTTACGAATAAGATAAACGTTATCCCTAAAAGACTGCTCAAAGAGCATAAAGAATATATGAAAATAATGGTTATATGACTTTAGTGAAATCTTGGAAGAATTCAGCCCAAAAAAGAGAGTTTTTGCTGCATTAAAGGGTGAAAAAGTGGACAGACCTCCTGTGACTTCCATAGGAGGCTGTGAAGGTACTCTAATAGTGGATGTTCAAAAGGCTACAGGAATTTATCTGCCAGATGCTCATAAGGAATCTGAAAAGATGGCTAGGCTTGCCATAGCAAGTCAAAACCTAACAGGGCTTGAGAACGTAAGAGTTCCCTTTGATTTTGTTGTAGAGCCTGAAGCCCTAGGCTGTGTTATCAAGTGGCCTGATAAGATCGATCAAGAATTGACGATATTAACTCATACATACAAAACGCCAGACGATTTGGTTATGCCAGAAAATCTTCTTGAAAAGGGTAGAATTCCTGTTGTGCTAGAAGCCATTAAAATCATTAAAAAAGAGGTAGGAGAATCTTTACCTGTTACAAGCTTCATGGTTGGACCTTTCACTCTTGGTGGAGGGCTTGTAGGAGCAACGAACTTCTTGGTGTGGACATTAAAAAACCCATATTACGTAGAGAAGTTTGTAGAGTTCAGCACTGACATCGTTTTGGAGTATGCCAAAGCCCAGTATAACGCAGGCTCAGACATAATAGCAATTTGTGAGCCTAATGCGTCTTGTGATATGATAGACCCGAGAATGTTTAAGACTTATGTCAAGCCAGCGCTCACAAGAATTACTGATGAATTGGAAGGACTAAAAGTTTTACATATCTGTGGAAAGGTTGGACCTATCATACAGGATATGGCTGATTGTGGCTTCGATGGGATAAGCATAGAAGAGCCTCTTGACATAAGAAAGATCAGACCGTTGATTGGTGACGTTAAAATCTTGGGCAACGTTCAATCAAAAAACCTCACTCTAAATACTTCAGATGCTGTGAGAGAAGAGGTCAAAAGGGTTCTAGAGGCTGGTGTTGACTTAGTCGAAGCTGGAGAAGGAATCTTACTACCAACCCCTCTTGATAACGTAAAAGCCATGGTTGAAACTGTTAAAGAATGGAAAACCTCGTCCCAATAATGGTCTAGAATTCCCATATTTATGTTTCTTAAGACAAATTCTTAAGAAACTAGAGTTAATGAATTAAATGGCTTGCAAAACGAAAAAGAAGGCATAATAAATTTCATTAGGTTAATAGGTAGATTGAAGAAGATAAAAAGGACTGGATGGATAAGAAAGGTCGGTGTTAAGGAACCAGAATCCGTAGCAGATCACACCTTCAGAACATCTATTCTCTGCATGATCATGGGAGATATGAAGAAACTCGACACATTAAAGATGTTAAAGATGGCTTTGATTCACGACGCTTCTGAATCTATCATAGGAGATTTGACTAAAGACGAAGGAGATGAGTTGCAAAAGAGGCAGTTAGAAAATGATGCCATGATTAGGATACTATCCTTATTGCCTAAAGATATAAGAAAGAATTATTCTGTTATTTGGAAGGATTTTCAAGATAAGGCATCAGTAGAAGCAAAGATCGTAAGAGAGATGGATAAGCTTGAGATGGTCTTTCAAGCCCTTGAATATGAGGAGGAAGGTTATGATAAGGAAAAGTTATCAGAATTCTTGGATTCTGCAGAAAACTTCATAACTGATTCTGATGCTAAAGCTATATTCAACGTTCTGAAAAGGAAGCATAAGTTACAACTTTAAGTTATATTTGGCTATTCAAGAACTAACTCCCATTTACACCAATAGCCTTGAGGCTTAGGGTCTGGTGGAGCGTTATGACACCTCACTTTAATACTGCTATTGAATATTTTTACAAAGTTTTCGAAGAAACTTTGCTGCATAGCCTTGCATGCAAAGATCTTCCTACCACTTTTCAAACGGGATTCTTGTGGAGGGCATCTCTCAGCTAGAATTATAGCCCTCTTATCTGAAAATTCTGTTATCTTCCAGTTAGCGATGATCGTCCATGGAAAGTATTTCAAGGCCTCTAATACACTCTTCAAGTCGCCTTTCTCAACTCCCATATACCTAATAATGTCTTTAGCAGAGACTTCGCCAAGTTTCGCCCAAATCTCTTCATTAAACTTTGAAGCTATGTCCAGTCCAAAATTGTCTTCAACTTTAAGAAACCAGTGTGCGTCTACAAGCCTATATTGCCTTAGAAGAAACTCAGCATACTTGATCAACTTCTCATGGCTAAGTTCTCTGAAACTAAATCCAAGGGGCTGTTCCATGAATCCTGATTAAGTGAGACACACCTTTAAAGTATTCTAACAACAGAGGAGAATAATTGTTTAACTATGCTTTGCGCTTAACGGACAAAATCATTGGGTGTAATTTTCTATCTAGCTATTTAATTAGGAAAAGGATAAACTTGCTTTTAACAAGGTCACGATCATTTTCTTTTAGGAATATCTTCTGGCGGATCGTCGATTCCTTTTTCATCTAGAATGAATACTGCTTCTCTCTCAGGATGGTAAGGACTGTCCATCATCCTTGCTATCCTATTCTTGCCAGCTTTTCTTAAATATATTCTATAAGTGCTTGTGTGAGCCACTACATGGCCTCCCGTAGGTCTGGATGGATCACCAAAGAATACATCAGGGGCTGCTTGAACCTGATTAGTCACTACTACTGCCAAATTGTGAACTTCAGCTATTCTTAGCAAGTTATGCATGAACCTATTTAGCCTCTGCTGCCTCTCCGCTAAAGTTCCTCTACCCAAGAATTCAGCCCTATAGTGGGCAACAGCAGAATCTACGATCAGCAACTTTATCTTCTCCTTCTCCACTAGCCTTCCAACCTCTCTAACTATCAGCTCTTGATGGGCACTATTATACGCCTTTGCCACTATTATCTTGCTAAGTATATCCTCAGGCTCTAGATCGTAGTTTTCTGCTATCTCCGCTATCCTCTCAGGTCTGAAGGTATTCTCAGTATCAACATAAATGGCTCCAGAATTTAATCCACCTTGCCCTTTTGGCATCTGAACTTTAACACATAAAGTATGGCATACCTGAGTCTTTCCTGAACCATACTCTCCATAAAACTCTGTCACAGCTTGAGTTTCAATTCCCCCGCCCAACAGATCGTCAAGATTCTTCGATCCAGTGCTTATCCTATCTATGGCTTGGCGCTTCTTGTAAAGTTCAGTAGCAGATACGAACTCTTTTTCAAGCCTCCCTAACTCGACCAATCTTGCCCTTGCCTTGTTGATGAGGTCTATAGCTTTGCTTAAGTCGATGTTAACTGCATCAGCAATTTCTGATGGTCCTCTAGATACCAAATCAAGTATACTGTATATGCCAGCATCTGTGAGTTTCTGTTTTGTCGCTGGTCCTACACCGTCAAGGGATTCTAGTTCAAGTTCTTCTTCGCTCATGCTCGTCTAATAATTCTAATAGATAGATATTAATGTTAACCTATATTTAACGAAACAAGTAAAAAGAAATTATGGGTTTATCCTCGTTATAGTTCTTGGGAATAGGGTCGATGCTCTGATATGCTTTAAACCACAGACCCATCTCACAAGCCTTTCAATGCCAATACCAAAGCCTGAATGAGGGGGCAAACCATATCTTCTTAAATCAAGGTACCATGAAAAAGATTCTGTAGGCAGATCTTGCTTTCTTACTCTCTCCATTAAAGTATTGTAATCATGTATTCTTTGCCCCCCAGTCGCTATCTCACCATAACCTTCAGGAGCCATCAGATCTGAAGATAGAGTTACTCTCTCATCTCTAGGGTCTGCCATATGGTAGAAGCTCCTAGCGCTTATAGGATAACCAGTTATGAAGAACGGTTTTTCAAAACTCTTCGATATGATATTTTCAGCCTCTGTTGGTATATCTTCTCCCCACTCAAATTCTATGCCTTTGCTCATGGCTATGTTTCTAGCTTCATCATAGGTTATCTTTGGAAAAGGAGCACTTGGAGGTGAGAACTTTCTCCCTATAATCTCAAACTCTTCAGAGCATTTTTCAACTATATTATTTGTTATATATGATACTAGATCTTCTTCTAGTTTCATTATGTCATCATGAGTGGCGAAGGCTTGCTCTGCTTCTAGCATCCAGAACTCTGTTAGATGTTTAGCAGTCTTAGACTTCTCTGCTCTGAAGGCAGGTTGTAATACAAATACTTTCTCGAAAGAGCATATGGCAGCCTCCTCATATAGTTGGGCACTTTGAGTAAGATAAGCGATTTTACCAAAGTAATCTAAATTGAACAAAGTTGCCCCTCCTTCACAGGCTGATTGAACCAATGTTGGTGCATTGATCAAAAAGAAGCCTTGTTTTGTAAAGAATTCTATAGATGAGTAGATTAATTCAGACCTTATCCTTAGAATCGATCTGGCTTTTCTCCCTCTTATGGAAAGATGTCTATTATCATAAAGAAAGGATGGTGATTTTATAGCGCTTTTGGTAATAGGCCACTTTTCTGCTAATGATATTATCTGAAACTCTTTCACTGATAGTTCTTTACCTCTAGGAGCCCTCTTATCGTCTCTTATCAAGCCTCCTACCATCACAGCAGACTCTAGGCTGACTCTTTTCATAGCATCGAGAGCATTTTCATCAGTAACTCCTTTCTTTCCAGCAACTTGAATGAATCCACTCCCATCTCTTATTAAACAGAATACTATGTTACCTATCATCCTCTTCGATGCTATCCAGCCCAATAGCCTAACATATTCTCCTTCACTGGACTTTAGAACCTTTGATACATTATGAGTCCTAACTCTTAACCAATCCATATCCTCAATAATCTTGCTCAACATTAAAATTTAGGTTAAGGCATTTTAAAAGTTTGATGATGTAGATAGTAATCACTAAGCAAACTTTACATTAATGGTAAAAGGAAAGTTTATCAGATATCAAACCTTCTTTTAGTTCAAATTTGGAAAAGAATCGATATGGAAAGCCTTTCCAACATAAGAAGATTTGATGAATTGATGGAAGATGTAAAGAAGATTAGAAGAGATCTATTGCTTAGACCTATCGACGAAATTCTTGATGAAATCAGTAACCTAATCAGAAGGGCTAACAATGAGAGTCATAAGGCTACAAAGACTATTTTATTGCTCAAACCTGAGAAATCTGTGACAGCAGAGAAGGCTTATGAAGAACTTTCTTCACTATTATCAGACTTGAAGCAAGATTTAACAATAAAAAAAGAAAAAAGTGAGATAATTCGTAGGCTAGACATTATAATATCTAGGATGACTAGGCTTAAGGTCTTGCTCAAAAAATCCTTCGAGTCTCCTAACCCGATCGTGAAAAGGATAATGGATATGACAAGATTAGAATTGAGCAAAAGCCTCAAGAATCTTCCAAAGAATAAAAGGGTAAAGAAATCTATCTATACTCAATCCAAGATAACATCCTTCACTAGCAAGAGTGATTAGTATGGTCAAGATGATAGATGTATCGAAGAAGCCTGAGCAGTATAGAGAGGCTATAGCCTATGGAGAGATAAAACTAAAGCCCGAGACTATAAAGCTGATAAAAGAAGGTAGAATAGAGAAGGGAGATCCTATTCAAATTGCAAAATTAGCAGGAATTCAAGGAGCAAAGTTTACACCAACTATAATGCCTCTATGCCATCCTATACCTATTGAAAATGTTGATGTCGATATTAGCATAAAAAACGATAGAATAATTGCAAAAGCGAAGGTAATCGCTAATAGCAAGACTGGAGTTGAAATGGAGGCTTTGACAGCAACAGTAATAGCTTTGCTAAATCTTTGGGATGTAGTTAAAAAGTATGAGAAAGACGAAAAAGGTCAGTATCCTACAACAGCCATCATGAATATTAGAGTAGCCAAGAAAATAAAGAAGGCATGACCGAAGTTTAACTGTATTGATGAAAATAAGGCTCATGTATAGATTCTAAACCATAGCAACTTCATTTGGAGTTAGATAGACTAGTCAAGTTCGCTTACTGCACGCTCTACCATGGATTCTAACCCTCTGTACGAGATTCGCCCTATATCCCAAACCAATAGTACCACTATAGCCACTGCCACGGTTTGTGCCGCCACCACCAGTTGTGATCCTATCCTTGGTACAAGAGCTATCAACTGTGATGCAACCCAGTATGCTACCACTACAAGTATTGTCAAAGAGATGTCTATAACTACCCTCTTGAATGCTCTAGAGTGCTCAAAAGTTATCCCTGGCATCATACGAGCAAAAGTTTCAAAGTTTACGCCAGAAAGTGCAAACGCATTGGCTACAAACCTAAAAGCAGTCAACGCAATTATAGCCAGTAGAATTACTAAAATGATCATACCTAGAGTTATTCCTGTACCTAGGATGGTTATATTGAAAGTGATTGAAATCAGTGGTAGTGATGAGTAGCTCACAACTATGAGCCCGATCGTAGCTATGAAATATACGACTGTTTTCAGAATCCGCTCTTTGACTTCTATTTGTGATTTGTTACCATAACCAGTCTCATGTATTAATCTGGTCATGGCTTCATCTACAATACGAGTTAGCCTTCTCCCAATATTCCAAAAGAAGAGCACTAGTATAGCGGCTACTACCAATTGGGATGCTGGAGCGATGATGTAACCTACTACAGGGATCATGGGAAGCAATGGAGCAAAAGACCAATAGCCTATCAAGATGAAGATGATAAAAAGGAGGTTGACCAAAGTTCTGATTGCATGCCTAGCTTGCTCTGAAGTGGCATCAGGAATCAATTCAGCGAGATTCTCTGGTTTGAAACCTAGAAGACGAAGAGCACTACTCACAAACTTGATGAAGAAAAAGCATAGTATTGCAAAAATGGCAATATAGATGGCTGTGCCAAGAGAAATTCCGATGCCTAGCAAGCTTATCTCGAAGGAAAATCTTAGTAATGGTAGAATGGAGTAGCTGATTATTATTATTCCTATCAAAGTTATAAGATACAGTACTGTCTTGACAAGGGCTCTCTCTATACGCCTATAAATTGAGTTGCTCTTTATGGTCAATTGCCAAGACACTTAATTTTGCTCAAATTAATAAATTGATATGCCATAAAACATTTTGTTAAGATTTATATGCTTATCAACCTAAGAAAACATACCAATGAACAAAGATAATATTCAAATTGAATCTGGTTGTCAGATAATTACGCTTTCTAAAGATTTCCTAATCATAACGCTCAAGCCTGAAATTGTTGAGAGGCTAAAGGAGGTTACAAAAGGCGATCATTTGCTCAATCAGGCCGTACTAACTCTTTTAACATGGGCTCATCGCCCAATAATACCTATCACAGATATATTAGATGTTATGATAGAAGTTATGCCAAGCCCTCCAGGCAGCCCAGAGCTCATGAAGTTGATCATAAAAAGCACTTATCACGGCGGTCAAAGGTTATATGAGGTTCATCTTAAGCCTGATGATGCCCAGAAGTTAGCCAATGAGATTAAGACGCTCATAAGCTCAAAATTCTAACTCATTATTATTCGTATTAAATTTAAAAGTAAGAAAGAAATAATCACCTTTGAGTATATGAGCAAAATGCCTTCCCTCTGGGATTATGAAAAGATCGTTGGAGCCGATGTTATCAACGAGATAATGGCTCTAGGGGATAGGCTGGCAGGCAGAAGAGTCATTCACATAAATTCAACAAAGGTTGGAGGAGGAGTTGCAGAGATACTTCAAAAGCTTCTACCTCTTCTAAACGATTGTAAACTAAATGTTGAATGGCGTGTCATTGAAGGAGACGACAAGTTCTTCAGAATCACAAAGGATTTTCATAACGCACTTCATGGAGCAGATTTAGAGATAAGTCAAGAAATGCTTGACCATTATCTTAAAGTTAACACGAAGAATGCAGAACAAATGGAGGATTTAAGTGAAGCAGATTTTGTTGTTATCCATGATCCTCAACCAGCCGCGATAATAAAGCATTTTCCTAAGAGGAAAGGAAAGTGGATATGGAGATGCCATATCGATGTCTCAACGCCAAATGTTAGGGTTTGGGAGTTTCTCAAAACTTTTGTTTCTCAATATGATGCCGCAGTCTTTCATATCGACAAATTCGCAAAGAAGGACCTTTTGATAAGACAGTTCATAATTCCGCCATCTATTGATCCTTTGAGCCCAAAAAATATAGAGATAAGTGCTGACGATATAGACAGAATTCTCTTAAAGCATGGAATAAAGATGAAGAAGCCCATAATATCTCAGATAGGTCGATTCGATAAATTAAAGGATCCCGCAGGTGTGGTCAGTATGTATAAGAGTGTGAAGAATCCTGGTGAAGTAGTGGATGTATTTAGGCTCTTTAGAGATGATGATTTCTTAGATTTAACACGGGCTATTAAGAAGCCCATAGACTGTCAACTTTTGCTTGCAGGAGGTTTAGCTAAAGACGATCCTGAGGGGCAGGAAGTCTACCAAGAAGTTTTGAAAATGGTAGAAGGTGATAAGGATATCAAGATACTGATTCTCCCACCTTTTGCAGATATTGACATCAACGCGATACAGAGGGCTTCCCATGTAGTCCTTCAAAAGTCTTTGAAAGAAGGTTTTGCTTTGACGGTGAGTGAAGCTCTTTGGAAGGGCACACCTGTAGTGGGAGGGAATACTGGAGGAATACCTCTCCAAATAATCAACGGAGTAAATGGCTTTCTTGTCAATAGCATCGAAGAAGCTGCTGATAGAGTTCGATTCCTTCTTATGAATCCCCAGAAGGCAAAAGAGATGGGGAAGGCTGGAAGGGAGCACGTAAGAAAGAATTTCCTGATGACAAGGTATGTTAGAGACCATCTATTAATGTATCTGACTTTGGAGCTAATCCCAAGAAAACTCACTCAGCTCTAATTTTACGATTTGAATAAAGGTTTGATGATGAAAAATTTTGATGTTCTAATTGCATGCTGTAAAGAAGGTCAAAAAATGAAGAATTTATTCGAATTTTGGTCTGAGATCGAAGCACTCTTGAGGTCTAATAGAAGAATGTATGTTCTAGCAGATTATGATGGAACTCTAACACCCATAGTCAATTATCCTGATCAAGCAATCTTAAATGCGAATAATAGAGATTTATTGAAATCTTTTACAAAAGATAGAAGATTCGTATTAGCCATAATAACTGGGAGATCGCTCAAAGAGATTATCAACCTTGTTAAAATTCAAGGAGTTTATTACATTGGCAATCACGGATTGGAGATAAAGGGTCCTTCACTAAACTTCATACACCCAGTCGCAGAGAAGCTTTCACCCAAAATTTCAAAGATATGTAAGAATCTGAAAGTGAAGTTCGAATCCATTAATGGAGTAATAGTTGAGGACAAAGGATTGACAGCCAGCATTCATTACAGGATGGCACAAAAAAGAATGATAGGAGAGATAAAGAAGGCTGTTAAGAGTATGGTAAGATCGCATGTAGATTTTGAGATTAGGCATGGAAAGATGGTATTTGAAATAAGACCAAAGGTTTCTTGGGATAAGGGCGATGCAGCATTATGGCTAATTCAAAATCTAGGAGAAGATGGAATCCCGGTATACATTGGGGATGATAAGACAGACGAGGATGCCTTTAAGAAGATTAATTGGGGCTTGACGATTCTCGTCTCCAGTAAGAGGAGGCGATCAAATGCCAGATACTACCTTAAAAGCCCAGAAGATGTGCACAAATTCCTTCACAGATTGCTCAATTTTTGACTTGTTTAGATGCTTTCCAAATGCCTAAAAAATATTTAACAGAGTTAGAAGTATATGGCTATAATGAAAAGACTCAAGATCTGTGTCAACAGTCAGACACCGTTGATAAGGTTCAAGTTAGGGTATCCTGAACTTCTAGAGAAGTATGGTACTCTTGAAGAACCCATCGACCTGAAGATGCTCGTCGAAGGTGAGGATTACGAGTATACACCAGGAGGAGTAACAGCCATGGTCTACCCTGTCCTAAAAAGGATGGTCAAAGAAGGCATTATCTATGAACCAAGTTGGGTATCACTCGGTCCAAATGCCCCATCACAAGTATTTTTGGATGGAATGATGTTATATAATGTATCTTTAGAGGATAGAGATATTCATCTTTACTCTAGTTTCAAGGAGGGGATATGGCAAGAGATTCATGGCTTAAGTCAGATGCAGATCAGACCTTCAGAGTATGAGGCATACACAAGATATAACTGGGCTACAGCTCAAGTTTTGTTCAAATTATTGCCCGAAGTAGATCTTTTCTGGATACATGATTTTCAGCAACTGCAGATAGGCAACTTGATAGGACCGTCTGCTCCTGTGATTTTCCGTTGGCATATCCCATTTCACCTAGAAAACTTGTCTAAGAGGCTTAGAACGTTCATTTTAAAGAACATAGAGGCTTTTGATGCCATGATAGTGAGTACAAGAAGAGAACTTGAAGGGTTGATACATGCAGGCTATCATGGAAAGGCTTATCAAGTTTATCCATATGTTGATCCTGATAAGTGGGATCGACCATCCAGTTCAGTTTTAGACAAGTTTAGGAATAAATTTGCGTTAAAAGATGAGAGTTTTCTGCTTACCGTTGCTAGAATGGATAGGATAAAGGGTCAAGATGTTGCTATAAAGGCTCTATCTCTTTTGAAGGGCATGTTTCCTGATTTGAAGCTCGTTCTGGTTGGAGATGGTAGCTTTACGAGTAGTAGTGTGGGAGGGCTTGCCCATCCAAAAGGTTTTGTTTGGCGTGAGGAGTTGCAGAAACTTGTCAAAGAACTCAAGGTTGAAGATTCGGTAATATTTACAGGTTACTTGAAGCATGAAGAGGTCAAGGCTGCATACACTTTGGCTGAGGCAGTTATTGTGCCTTCTTATGCTGAGGGTTTTAACCTCACTACGATAGAGGGATGGCTTTATAAAAAACCTGTCATAGTGAGCAGAGGTGCAGGCTCTTCCGAACTTGTAAACGAAGGAGTAAACGGCTACACCTTTGACTTTCATAATCCAAATGATTTGGCAGAAAAGATTGGAATGCTATTAACGAACAAAGAAGCCTCTATAAAGATGGGAGATAATGGCTTCTATACTTCAAGGCAGTGCCATGTAGACAACGCTGTCAAAAGACTTACTGAAATATTCAACGAAGTCGTAAAACAGTTCTGAATCTTTCCCTTTAATTTACTTCTTATATTACCGCTAAGCAATTATATACCATAGCATGGCTCATATCTTCTATGAGTGAGGAGCTCTTTTGCGCTTATCATGGTGAAAGGAAATGTCAAAGGCTTATGAAGAGCATAAGAAATTAGCTCCAAAGAGCATAAATGTATCAGTAATAACTGTAAGCTCATCTAGGTATGAGAAGGCTTCTCAAGGAATATTTGTTGAAGATGAATCCGGATTGAAAGCAGTAGAAATGGTAAAAGAAAGTGGTCATAAAATAGTATCAAGAAAGCTGATAAATGATGATGAGGAGATGATAAAGTTAGAAGTTTTACGCAGTTTATATGATGAAGATGCTGATGCCGTAATCCTAACAGGTGGAACTGGCTTAGCGAAAAGAGATGTAACTTATGAGTCCATAAAGCCTTTATTGGATAAAGAGATAGTAGGATTTGGAGAATTGTTCAGAACTTTAAGTTATCAAAAGATAGGCTCCCCAGCTTATCTTTCAAGGGCTTTAGCAGGAACTTTAAATGGCAAACTCATATTTTGCTTGCCAGGCTCGCCAAATGCTGTAGAACTAGCTTTAAGCCTGATTTTGCCAGAATTATCTCATATGATTTATCTAGTAAGAATGTGAGAGAATGCTTCTTGATTCCTATGGAAGATTGACTTATAATCTAAGAATATCTGTAACATCAAAGTGTAATTTAAATTGTATATTCTGCCACAAAGAAGGAAATAATGTCCTAGAAGATAAGCTCACTCCAGAGGGAATTGAAGAAGTTGTGAAAATTGCAACGAGTTATGGCGCTAGAAAAGTGAAGATAACTGGAGGGGAGCCTTTGATCAGAAAAGATATAATTGAGATAGTGAACAGAGTATCATCTGTTCAAGGAATTCAAGAACTATCCATGGTTACAAATGCAT